>CAZLBQ010000497.1:0-4696 GCA_964557745.1 uncultured Anaerolineales bacterium | reverse complement strand
AACGGAAACGCTGTTTGCGCTTGGCGTGGGAGACGGCGTCGTCGGGCGAACGGCGTTTTGCGTGCGACCCGATGAAGCGCTCGCGGTACCGCAGGTCGGCGGGACGAAGACGCCCGACATCGGGCGCATCGCCGCCCTCGCACCCGACCTCATCCTCACCAACGCGGAGGAGAATCGCGCTGAGGATGTCGCGGCGCTGGTGCGCCTCGCGCCGGTCGCCTCGTTCTACCCGCGCACCGTCCAGGACGCCATCGCGGACCTGACAGCGCTCGGTGGGCTGGTCGGGCGTTGGGAGCAAGGCGCGGCGCTGGCACGGCAGGCGCAGGCCGAACTGACGCGTGTGCGCATCGGGGCAAGGCCCTTCCGCTACGCCTACCTTATCTGGCGGCAGCCCTGGATGGCGGCGGGGGCAGGAACCTACATCACCGACTTCCTCGCCCAGGCGGGTGGCGTCAACGTCTTCGACAGCCCCACTCCGTACCCCACCATCGAGCCAGCCGACCTGTTCGCCCGCGCGCCCGATGTCGTCCTCTTGCCCGACGAGCCATTCCCATTTAGGGAGCGCCACGCGGCCGAACTGACATCATTATCCCCTGAGCCGAGCGTCTGGCAGCCTCGGCTGCGCCTGGTGGACGGGCAACTCTTCTCCTGGCACGGCGTGCGCCTGCTCGACGGCCTGCGTATGCTGCATGGCATCATGTTTGCTTCCCCGCCTTAAATCCACTATGCTTCTAGAATGCCACAAGGAGGCACGCATGGCGCTCGTCGGTCCGTTTGAACTCTACCTCGACAACAAGAAGGTGGCGGAAGCCGTCGGTGTGGGCATCCACAAGACGGCGGAGCACACCAGCATCGTGTTGGGGGACGTCACGCTCCTCGACGACACGCTCAACCAATGGCGCACGGAGAACAACCCTCGCGACGGCGTGATCGTCCAGTGCGAGGCCAGCGGCCAGGAAATCGTCCGCTACGCGTTCCACCAGGCGCGCCTCGCCGAGTGGTTTGAGCAGAATGACATGCGCGATGCCGCGACCGAGGGACGCGGCGGCTTGCGCATCGACCTCGACGCGGCGAGCATCGAGACGGTCTCCGTGGCGCCTACCATCGCAACCCAATCTTCCAACTCCCCCTGAGGAGGCAGCATGCCCACTCCGGTCACTCTCATCCCTGGCGACGGCATCGGCCCAGAGGTGACCCACGCCGCGCGCCGCATCGTCGACGCCGCCGGCGCCGATATTGAATGGCACGTCCACGAGGCCGGCGGGGACGTCGTCGAGAAGTATGGGGCGGTGATTCCGCCCTCGACCCTGTACTCCATCGAGCGCCACAAGATTGCCCTCAAGGGGCCGATTATGACGCCCATCGGCAAGGGCTTCAAGTCGGCCAATGTCCAGTTGCGCCAGGCGCTCGACCTGTATGCCAACGTGCGCCCGGTCCACAGCGTGCCGGGCGTCCACACCCGCTTCGATAATGTCAACCTCATTGTGGTGCGCGAGAATACCGAGGGCTTGTACTCGGGCATTGAGCACACGGTGGTACCCGGCGTCGTGGAGAGCCTCAAGATCATCACTGAGAAGGCGTCGCTGCGCATCGCCCGCTACGCCTTTGAGCTGGCGCGGCGCGAGGGCCGCCACCGCGTGACGGCGGTCCACAAGGCCAACATCATGAAGCTCAGCGACGGCCTGTTCCTGGAGTGCTGCCGCCGCGTGAGCCAGGAGTACCCCGAGATCAAGTACGACGAAGTGATTGTCGACGCCATGTCGATGCACCTGGTCACGCGGCCCGAAACGTTCGACATCTGCGTCATGGAGAACCTCTATGGCGACATCATCTCCGACCTGGCGTCGGGACTGGTCGGCGGGCTGGGGCTGACGGGCAGCGGCAACATCGGCGAGCACGCCGCTATGTTCGAGGCCGTCCACGGCACCGCGCCCGACATCGCGGGCAAGGGCGTCGCTAACCCGACGGCGTTGATCCTCAGCGCGGTCATGATGCTGCGGCACATGGGCAAGCTGGACGTGGCGAACCGCGTTGAGCAGGCGACGTTCGACGTGCTGGAGCAAGGCCACCACTGCACGCGCGACCTGGGCGGGACGGCCGGAACCGAGGAGTTCACCGACGCCATTATCGCGCGGTTGGAGGAACTGAAGCCAGCGCCGGCGCCCGCAACGGTTGAGATGGCCCCGGCGGAGAGCGCGGCTTAGCAGCCTGCCTGCTGGCAGGCTGAGAATGCCATGTCGCCATCGACAGGCGACGAGCCAAGAACCCCGCCGACCGTCATGCCGGTGAGCCGTAGCCCTGAGCGAAGGGAAGGGGTAGCGAGGCATCTGCTCTGGCAGCGTTTCCAGAGGAGAGCCCTCACCCTGTTCGGGGTGACAGCGGAAGGTTCTGAGCAGCGTAGCAAAGCATCTCCTCTGCGCAGGCTGGCAGAGGAGACCCCTCACCCTGTTCGGGGTAACGGGCTTCGTCTACCCAATATCCCATGCGGCTGCAACCTAGCAGCCGCATTGTCGTACAGTATAGCGAGGGCGCGGAGCGGCCACGCCCCGGACAGTGGGATGTGAGGTGGAAGATGACTCAACAGCAGCAGAACATACTCGTGACCACGACCCCGAGCGTCGAAGGCTATCGAGTTCAGCAGTACATGGGCGTTGTGACCGGCGAGGCCATCCTCGGCGCCAACATTTTCCGCGACATGTTCGCGGGCATCCGCGACATCATCGGTGGCCGCGCCGGCTCCTACGAGGCCGAGTTGCGCAAGGCGCGGGACATTGCTATCAGCGAGATGACGGAGGAGGCCGCGCGGCGCGGCGCCAACGCCGTCGTCGGCGTCGACCTCGACTACGAGACTATCGAAATCAGCGGGGGCGGCGGGATGCTCATGGTCACGGCGTCGGGGACGGCGGTCAAGGTTGGCGGGTGACAGACGTGCGGCGTGGCCTGTAGCGCCGACTTTGAGTCGGCAGTCGACTGAAGTCGGCGCTACAGGATAGGGCTACGAGGGGCGTTAGGGAGTATATCATCCCTAACGCCCCTCGTTCGCTGGCTCTTGACTTCAGGCGCATTTCGGTGATAATGGACCCGTGTGCCATCGCTGCCGAGGGGTCCGTTATGATTCGCCTGGTCTTTACCGCCGACAACCACATCAACAAGCACTACGGGCGCATGACGCCCGACCAATTGAACCACCGCCGAGCGCGCCTGCGTGACGCTTGGCAGACCACTGTCAACTTTGCCCTGGAGCAAGGGGCGGATGTCTACCTCCACGGCGGCGACCTGTTCGACAGCCCCAACCCGCGCCCGGCCGACTGGCTGCCGGTGGTGAGGGAGTTGAAGCGGCTGCAGCGGGCCAACATCCCCGTCTTCATGATCGGCGGCAACCACGACGTCCCGCGCAGCAAGACCGACGGCGTTACCCCGCAGCGCATCTACGGCGAGATCGGGCTGGCCAACGTCTTTACCCGCGTTAGCGCAGTGGAGTGGGAGACGCTCGACATCAACGGTCTGCGGCTGGCCATTGGCGGCCTCCCCTTCGACCCGCGCCTGGCGGCGGGCGAGGACCCGCTGGCCGACATCAACGGCTTGCTGCCGCCGGCCGGGGTGGACTTCGCGGTGCTCATGCTGCACTACGCCATCGAGGGCTGCCTGCTACCCGACGTCAACGAGCCGATTATCCCGAAGCAGACCATCGCGGACCTGAGCGACATCGACCTCGTCCTGGTAGGCCACATCCACGAGCGGCGCGTCATGCAGATTGGCGACGTCACCGTCGCCTTCTCGGGGCCGACGGAGCGCATGAGCTTTGGCGAGCTAGGGGTCAAGGCGGGCTTTGTCGAGGCCCTGCTCAACCACGACGGCGTCAAGGTTCGGCATCACAACACGCCCGTCCAGCCCATGCGGCGCGACGTGCTGCGCACCACCGATCTACCAACCGACAACCCGACCGACGCCCTGAGAGAGCACATCAAGGCCCAGTCGGACCCCCAGCAAATCTACCAGCTGCGCCTGGAAGGCCCGCTGGCGGCCGACATGTACAAGCGGATGCGCTGGTGGGAGATTGAGCGGCTGGGGATGGATCTGAACTTCTACTTCGACCTGGACCGTCGGCCCGCCTACCTCGTCCAGACGGATCAACTCCCCGTCGGAACGGGGGGCGAACGCGTCGATCCACGCCAGGAAATCCGCGCCATCGCGGCGTCCATGTGGAACGACACCGAGGACGAGCAGGAGCGGGCGCTCATCGACGCCGCGCGCGACACGGTGCTGGTCCGCCTGGGTCATGAGGGCTAGACCGTCTACGGCACACGGAGCTATGCGAAGACTCATCCTCCTAGCGCTAGGGTTTCTCCTCACAGCCTGTCAACAACACCTTCCGTCCGTCGCGCCGCTGCCGGCTGCCCTGCAAGGTGGCGCGACCACAACGGCCGCGCCGGCGCTCCCGTCCGCGCCGACGAAGTCGGCGCGGACAGGCGGCGGCCTTGCCGCGCCGGCGACAGCGCCCGCGCCGGCGGCGAAGGGGACACTCGCCCCGGTGCGTTCCGGCGTCGCCGAAGGCCCGACGCCGACACCCGTCCCCGACCGCGAGACGTTCACGTCGTACACCGTCAAGGCCGGGGATACCCTCAGCGGCATCGCCACCAAGCTCGACGTCCCCATGAGCGCCATCATGAAGGCCAACAACATTACTGACGCCAAC
>CAZLBQ010000496.1:0-4709 GCA_964557745.1 uncultured Anaerolineales bacterium | reverse complement strand
CCGCGATACTGGCCGACGACCGGCTGCGGTTCTCGGACGCGGTACTTCGCCAGGTCGTCGGGCGTGACATAACCACCGTGGCTCGACATCGCCTGGCCCAACTCGTGCCCCAGGGCGCCTCGGTAGAACTCGTCCACGCCGCCTTCCGCGATGCGTCGCAACGACCGCGCATAGTCCTTCTGGACTAGCCGCTCGCCCATCTGGAGGGGGGCGAAGCCGCCCCTGGTGAAGATGCGCTGCGCCGCCAGAGTATTGGTGATCCGCCACAGGGGCAAGGCAAAGCCGGGCGTCCCCGGCCGCCGCCAGCGGTCGGTCAGGATGGGCGTCAGGACGAAGCCCTCGTCGGCCAGCCGCGTCGCCGGCGCCAGGATTTGCGTCCAGGGGCGCGTGCCCCAGCGGCGGTGCGCCTCCCCCAGCCCGGCCACCGTGCCCGGCGTCGCCACTGACTGCCAGCCGATGTCGTTCTCGTAGCCGCGCAGGCGGAAGCCATAGCCGATGCGGTATTCCTCTTCGATCAGGTCGGCCCACATGTCGTCACGAGCCAGTGAGCCAGCCGTGCCGAGGAATTGCAGGACGTGGTGGCGGCCGGTGGCGGCCTCGTAGTAGTGGAGCGAGCCAAAGCCGCCGATGCCGCACATCTGCGGGTCGGTGACGCCCTGGGTAAAGGCAGCGGTCACGGCCGCGTCCACCGCGTTGCCGCCCTCGGCCAATACCTGCGCCCCCGCCTCGACGGCCAGCGGCTGCGGCGCGACAACCAGGTCTTTCCAGTCAGCCATGCGCCCTCACTTCAGGATATAGTACGTCGCGCGTTTCTCGCCAATTTTGAGGAGGAGGTTCTTGTCCACCAGGTCGGCCAGGTCGCGCCGAATCGTCTCGACCGACACGTCCGGCGCGAACTCCTGGAGGTCGCGGTTGGTGACGCGGCCGTGTGTCTGGGCCAGCGTCAGGGCGTGTTCCTGGCGTTCGTTGAGGCTCAGGTGGGCGTACTGGCTCATGCGCACGGGCATACGCTCGTTGGGGGCGAGGCGTTCGCCGTGGCCGTAGAGGATCACCTGGAAGCCGTTGGAAGTCTCGCGGAAGACGGGCGCGGGGAGGCCGCCGTCGGCCATGAGCCGCCGCATGCGGTTGATGCCGTAGCCCAGCCGTTCGATGAAGCCGAGGTCGGACAGCACCTGGACAATGGCCTCGTTCCGCGAGAAGCGCTCCTGATCCAGGTTATCTAGGGTCACCGGGCCGGGCAGTTTGCCGGGGCTGGTGATCTCCAGGCGGTCAGCGAACATGAAGACGCGCGTCTCCTGGCCGCGGATGCTGTAGTCGCGGTGGGCGACGGCATTGACCACCGCCTCGCGCACGGCGTCGCGCGGATACTCGTACTTCTCCTCCCGCGCCAGCCCGGTCAGGCGCGCCCCGACGCGCATGTTGTTGACGATGAACGCCTCGGCGCGCCGAATCTGCTCCGGCAGCGTGTCGCGGATATCCTCACGCAGGTAGGTGTCGCTCTGCTCCGTCCCCGCGTAACGCACGACGATAATCTCGCTCCCAGGCACAAACTGCTGCGGGTCCTTGCCGAACAGCAGGACACCGGCGTTCGTCGGCTCCCCCCCTGGTGTCAGGCAGCGCCGCTGGCGCAACACCTGCTCCGCCGTCAGACCGCCCAGACTCTCGACGGCCTCAACATAGCGCTGCACCTTCTCATCGCTCAGGTCGTCGCGCGTCGCCAGTCGCGCGGCCTCCGCTTCGAAGTGAATCTCGCCGCGCCGGACCAGCAGGCGGCGCAACTCGGCCGTCGTCAGCAGGCGGTTGGCGCGGCCGTCGCGGGTGTAATAGCGACCCTTGTACTGGTAGACGTGGGGCATGCCCTCGGGGACCGTGACCACAATCAGCGGCTCGCCCTCGACCGTCGCCACCTTGGGCAGCGGGATGACGAGTTGCGGGTCCACGTCGAGCGCCGCTTCGAGGGCCAGGTTGAACGTCTCCTGCAGGTCCGAGACGCCAATGATGGCCGCGCCGCGCTCGTCCGCGCCGATAATGACCGTCCCGCCCTCGGCGTTGGCCAGCGCCGTGAGTGTCTCGGCCAGGCGGCTGACGGCCACGCCGGGCCGCGCGAAGACCACGCGGTCCGTCGGACCGCCCTTAAGCAGGCCTTGAATGTCGTCTACGGTTCGGGTGAGTGCCACGCGGTATCCTCGTCAGGGTGACTGCCGACCGCCGACCACCGACGGCGGAGGGAATGATACGTCAGTCGGTGGTCAGTCGTCAGTGGTCGGCGCTGCCATAGGATACCGCGAACTGGAGTAGATGGCAAGTCTCTCAGCAGCGCGGCGCGAGCGCAGGCTTGCCCGCCACCGTCGCCGGCGCCCAGCCTTTCGTATGATCGGGTAGGTCCACGTACCACCATTCGACCTCGACAATCGGCCACGGCCCACCCAGGACCGCCACGACGTCGCCCTGGCGCAGCGGCGGCTTGTGCAGCTTCGTCGGTTGGTCTTGGTCGCCCGGCGCGACGACGGGAACCTCGCTCAGCATGACGACCGCTGCCTCGCCGGCGCGAATCGGCCCGGCGCAGCCGCGTGGCGTTGGGGTGGCAGGGGCAACGGCGGGGACAAGCGTAGGCTGCGGCGTGAGCTGGAGGGGGACGCGCTCCAGCTTGACATCATAGCGATACGCGGGCGGACTTGTCGGCGCGGGCCGCAGATAGAGGTAGAGCGAGAACATCGCCAGCGCGAGGGTCAGGACAGTCAAGATGCGGAGCGTCCCCGCGATGGCCGCCCGACCAACAGCTGCTTCGGGCGTTGGCGCGCCCGGCGCCTGGGTCATCGTGCGCTGGAGGTTCAGCCAGCCCATGAGCATGAAGAAGAAGATGACAGCGCCGATGATGATGATCGCCTGGTTCAGTGGCATGCTCATCGCACCTCCAATTCCACGTGCTCGTGTGATCTCGTCACCACTGGGTGAAAGGAAATCTCGCCTCCACGCATAACAATATCGAACATATGTTCGTTATTCTAGGGGGGACCAGAACGGTGGAGGTGAGAGCATGGATAGTCTAGTCGTGATGGCGGTCGGCGGCGTTGTCGTTGGTGTGGTATGCCTCATCGGCGTTGTCCTTATCGCATCCGGCAACTGGACCTGGACCCCGAGCATGAGCCGCGAGGGCAAGTGGCTCTGGTCGGCTGCGCTCCTGATCACCATGGGCTTAGTGGGCGTCGTGTTTGGACTGCCGGCCGTCGTGGCGGCCTGGCCGCTCTGGCTCGGCCTCCTCCTCGTCACCGCCATCCTGTTTCTCGTCACCGATGCCCACTACGGGTTTGGTCGTCTGGCGCGCCCGAAGCGCCAGACGCTCTCGCCGGCGACGCCCTCCTGGGACGACCTCTGGTTAAGCTACGAGGGCAAGCCGTTGCCGCCCTGGATGCTCCAGGCCGCGATGCAGGGCCAGGTGACTTACGCCGGCAAGGTCGCCCAGGTCAAGGACGGCGTGCTCGTCCCGCAAGCTAAGCCCCACGCCGCTGGCCTGGAAACCCTGTTCCAGAAGATGGACCGCTTGCTGGGCTAATGTCGCCACAGACGGACAAAGGGGCCGTCCCGTCATCAAGCTCCACTGAGTCTTAATGACGAAACGGCCCCTGCTCTTTCAGCCCTGACCGGCGCGCGCCCACCCATGCCCCCTCCACGCCCCAGTCCGTCCTTCACGTTCTTCACGCAAAACCGCTGCCTTCACACTATAAGGCAGCGGTCTGTATTCTTGACTATCTGTTTGCTGACTATTGTCTGACCATTGTCTGACCGTCTGTTTAGCCTGCGCCGAGGGGCACATCCAGCGCCGTCGGAGCGGCGGGCGCCTTGGGGCGGCGCGGCCGCGGGGTCTTCGCCTCCCGCGTCTCGACCTTGACCTCCGGCAGCCGCGTCTCCACACGTGGGCTGAGGGCGATGGGCAGCACCTCGTCCATGCGGTTGACGAAGACAAGCTGGATGTCGCGCCGCACACGCGGCGGCAACTCCGCCAGGTCCTTCTTGTTCTTGGAGGGGGCCAGGACAGTCTTCAACCCGGCGCGATGGGCGGCGATCACCTTCTCGCGGAAGCCGCCAATAGGCAGCACACGGCCCCGCAGCGTAATCTCGCCTGTCATGCCCACGTCGCGGTGGACCGGGCGCTGGAGCAGCGCCGAGATGAGCGCGGTGGCAATGGTAATCCCCGCCGATGGCCCGTCCTTCGGCATGGCGCCTTCCGGCACGTGGACGTGGATGTCCAGCTTCTCGAAATCCTGGGGGTTGATGCCGAGTTGGCGCGCGTGGGCGCGGGCATAGCTGAGAGCGGCCTGCGCGGACTCCTGCATAATCTCGCCCAGGCTGCCCGTCAGCGTCAGGTTGCCCTTGCCCTCCATCAGGTTGACCTCGATGGACAGCAGGTCGCCGCCCGCCTCGGTCACGGCGATGCCCGTCGCCACGCCAATCTCGTCCTGCTCCTGCGCCAACCCATAGGTGAACTCCGGCGGGCCGAGATACTTCTGGAGCTGCTGGACGCCGATGGTGCGCGGCGCGGGCCGCCCCTCGGCCACGCGGCGCGCGACCTTGCGGCACACGTTGGCGATCTCGCGCTCCAGGTTGCGCACGCCCGCCTCGTAGGTGTACTCGCGGATGATATGGCGCAGGGACTCGTCGGAGAAGCGCAGGGAGTTGGCGGCCAGGCCGTGCTCGTCGAGCTGGCGCGG
>CAZLBQ010000495.1:0-4711 GCA_964557745.1 uncultured Anaerolineales bacterium | reverse complement strand
AAGCCCTGTACCCCTGGCTCAGTGTCCTGTCGGGCCTGCTCGTCGTCGGCATCGGCGCTAGCCTCGTCGTGGCCCGCCTCAAGGCCGCCTTCCGCCCTGCCAACGCCGACCACCATCACCACCATGACCACGGCGACCACGACGGCCACCACCATCACCACGACCACGGCGACCACGAGCACCACCACGGCCCGTTCGGCCCCACCCACAGCCACCTGCCCCCCACCGACGGCCACGTGACGTGGCGCAACCTGCTGGCGCTAGGCATCTCCGGCGGGCTGCTGCCCTGCCCCTCGGCCCTCGTCGTCCTGCTCAGCGCCATCGCCCTGCACCGCGTCGCCTTTGGCATGCTCCTCATCTTCGCCTTCAGCCTCGGCCTGGCGAGCGTCCTGGTCGCCATCGGCCTGGCGCTGGTCTACGCGGGCCGCTTCATCCAGCGGCAGCGCATCGACACGCCGCTGCTGCGCCTCCTGCCGGCCGTCAGCGCCCTGGTCATCACCCTCGTCGGCCTTGGCATCACCGTCCAGGCCCTCGCCCAGGTCGGCCTCTGGACCGGTCCCACCGTCCTGGCGTGGCTAAATCTCTAAATGGTCAATGGTCAATGGTCAACACATCATTGATAATTGACCATTGACCATTGACCATTCGTAATCGCCTATGTCCCACCGCGAACGACTTGAACTGGGCTTGAGTTTGATGGACCAGCGCCGCTGGGACGACGCCGTCGCCGTCCTGGCGGAGGCCGTGGCCGTCGCGCCTGCCTCAGCGGCGCGCTACTGGCTGGCCCAGGCGCGCTTCCAGCAGGCGCGCCACGCGCCGCCCACCGCTTCCCTCGACACCGTCGAGCGCTGGCGGCAGGTGTTGGTCGACCTCCTCGCCGCGCGCCGCGTCAGCGCGACCCGCGTCGAGGTCGATACCACGCTGCTAGCGCACGAGATCGAGACCGCCCGCGTCCACCTCCGCGCTGCCCTGGCCGAGCTTGAGCCGTCGGCCGGCCCGCCGCTCCCCTTACTGGCCGCGCTGCGCGATTTGCTCGAGTAGGTCCGCCACCTCCGTGTGGCCCGCCTCGCGGGCGAAGTCGGGGGCGGCCCGGCCGTCGCGGCTCGGCAACGTCACATCCGCCCCGTACTGGACCAACAGCTCAACCATCTCGCGCTGGCCGTTCTGCGCCGCGTTGTGGATGGGCCGGAAGTCGTCCTGCTGGACGGCGTTGGGGTCCGCGCCGTGGTCGAGCAGCGCCCGCGCAATCGCCACCTGGCCGCTCGCCGTCGCCGAGTGCAGCGGCATGACCCGCATCGCGTTGCGCGACGGCGCGTTGGGGTCGGCCCCCCGCGCCAGCAGGAAGTGGGCGACGGCGGGCTGGCCGAAGAACGCGGCGTAGCCGAGGGGCTGGAAGCCGTCGGGTGTGTAGCTGTGGACCAGGTCGGGCTGGGCGTTGACCAGCGCCTGCACGCGGTCCAGCCGCCCCAGCGCCGTCGCCTCGAAGATGGACAACGTCGCCCCATGCGTCGCCAGGAGTTCGGCCACGTCGCGCTGACCATAGTACAGCGCTAGCAGCAGCGCCGACACGCCCCCCTCGCTCCGCGCATCCACCAGCGCCGCGTCCTGCCCTAGCAGCGCCTCGACGTGCGCCGTGTCTCCCCGTGTCACCGCCGCTAGAAAGTCCTCTTGCAGTGTCATGGCTTGCGTCCTCCTCGTCAGGTACGTCATGCTCTCGCGGTACGTACCCCCTATCATACCCGGTTTGAGGCGGCGGCGCTGTGCGAAAATCACCCAGTTTGGCGGCGGTAGGCTTGCGGGGAGACGCCGACGTGCGCTCGGAAGAGGCGGCTGAACGAGCCTAGGCTCTCAAGCCCAACCGCCGCGCCAATCTCCGTCACCGAGAGGTCCGTGGCGCGCAAGAGCCGCCGCGCCTCCGCCACCCGTAGCGACGTCAGGTAGTGGTGTGGCGTCTGGTGGAACACCAGGCGGAAGACGCGCAGCAGGTGGTTGGGCGACAGGCACGCGACACCAGCCAGGTCGGCCAGCGTCAACGGCTGGTCAAACGCGGCGTGCGCATAGTCGCGGGCGCGGTGGGCGCGGTGGTAGAGTTCCTCGCGGGTGGCGGCGCGGGCGGCCGGCAGGCGCTCGACTTCGTGGTAGACGCCGCGTTGCGCGTGCAGCAACCGGGCCAGCAGGTGGTGGAACTGTTCCTCCAGCCACCCCGCCGGGCGGGGCGCGCCCACCAACGCCGACCGTAGTGCGGCCAGCGTCGGCGAGAGGATGTCGTCATGGGGATACGTACGGTCGAAGACGTGGGGCGGGGGGAGAGAGTGGTCGGGGTCAGCCAGGAGACGGTCGTCGCCGGTGGTCAGGTTGCGCAGGACGTCGCCGGCCAGGTCAGGGGCGAAGAACACACAGAACGACTCGACGGGAGCCAGGTCATCCACGACAATCGTGTAGGGCTGGCCGTGGTTGAGCAGCAGATAGCGCGTCTCGTCCACGGCGAACAGCCCGCCATCACTCTCGTAGCGGGCGCGCCCGCCGCGAAAGGTCTTGATGGATAACCAACCCTCGCCCTGCCAGTGATGGCGCCGCGCGGTGGCGTGGAGAACGAAACTCGTGGGGGAGAGAGCCATGCCCAATTCTAGCATCGATTCTGCTATTGACACAAGTAGGAAAGGGGGTTATACTAGCAGTAGGAAGGAGGGTATAACCGATGGCTGCGGTCAAGACGGCGATTTCCATGGAGCGTGGCCTGTTCGAGGCGGTCGAGGCAACGGCCGAAGAGATGGACATCTCGCGGAGCGAACTCATCTCGCGCGCCGTGCGGGCCTATCTCAAACGGCGGGAGAACGAGCAACTGCTGGCGAGCATCAACGAGGCGTATGGCGACGGGCCAGATGAGGAAGACCGCGCCTGGCTGAGCTACGCGAAGCGCCAGATGCGGCGCCGGGCGGAGAATGACGAATGGTGATGCAGGGCGATCTCTACTGGGCAGACATCGCCGATAGGTCGACGTCCGATTTGACCAGTCGTCGCCCGTGTGTCATCATCCAGAACAACTTGCTCAACCAGAGCCGCCTGGCAACGGTGGTCGTCTGCACTCTGACGAGCAATTTGAGGCGGGCCGCGGCGCGTGGCAATGTCTTGCTCCGCGCTGGCGAGGGCAATTTGCCCGCCGCCAGTGTCGTGAATGTCACGCAGATGTACACGGTCGACAAGGACACATTAGAGACCAAGATCGGCTCGCTCTCGACGCGGCGCATTCAGGAGATACTGGCCGGTGTGAACCTGGTTATCGAGCCGCGCGAGCCGTCGCGGCAAGAGGAGGACTTCTAGTGGACCGCCAGGCGCGCCTTTCCCTCACTCGCCTTCTTCCCCGCCTCGAAGCGCGCTACGCCGCGCAGGACCCAGCGGCGTGGGCCGTCTTCCGCCAGCGGTTGGAGACCCACTTCGAGCGGCTGTTCCCGCTGCTGCTCCACCTCTACGGCTCGCAGTACGACTTCTTCTGGCACCTGGAGAGCCTGCTCGACATGGCGGCGCGGCTGTGGCTGGTCCGCCCCGCCGACCTCAAGGCCCTCGACGCCGCGCGCGAGGCCGACCCCAACTGGTTCCAGTCCGAGCAGATGCTGGGCGGCGTGGGCTACGTCGACCTGTTCGCGGGCAACCTGCAGGGCATCCGCGCCAAGGTTCCCTACTTCAAGGAACTGGGCTTGACCTATCTCCATCTGATGCCGCTATTCCAGGCCCCGGCGGGCAACAACGACGGCGGCTACGCCGTCAGCAGCTACCGCGACGTCAACCCCAAGCTGGGGACGATGGCTGAGCTGGCCGACCTGGCCCGCGAGTTTCGCGCCCACGGCATCAGCCTCGTCCTCGACTTCATCATCAATCACACCTCGGACGAGCATACCTGGGCGCGGCAGGCCCTGGCCGGTGACCCGGAATACCAGGCGTACTACTGGACCTTCCCCGACCGCACCGTGCCCGACGCGTACGAGCAGACGCTGCGTGAGATCTTCCCCGACCAGCGCCCCGGCAGCTTCACCTACCGCCCCGAGATCGACCGCTGGGTGTGGACGACATTCTACTCGTTCCAGTGGGACCTCAACTACGCCAACCCGGTCGTCTTCGCCCGTATGGCTGAGGAGATGCTGTGCCTGGCGAACCAGGGCGTCGAGGTGCTGCGCATGGACGCCATCGCCTTCATCTGGAAGCGTATGGGGACCGCGTGCGAGGGGCTGCCCGAAGCGCACATGATCGTCCAGGCCTGGAACGCCCTGGCCCGCATCGCCGCGCCGTCGCTCCTCTTCCTGTCCGAGGCCATCGTCCACCCCGACGAGGTGGCGACGTACATCCACCCCTACGAGTGTCAGCTATCGTACAACCCGCTGTTGATGGCCCTGCTGTGGAACACCCTGGCGACGCGAGACACACGGCTGCTCCAGGTGTCCATGTCGCGGCGGTTCAAGATTCCCGACGGCTGCGCCTGGCTCAACTACGTCCGCGTCCACGACGACATCGGCTGGACGTTCGACGACGCCGAGGCCGCCCAGCTAGGCATCAACGGCTACGACCACCGCCGCTTCCTGAACAGCTTCTACATTGGGCGCTTCGAGGGGAGCTTCGCGCGCGGGCTGCCGTTCCAGGAGAACCCCAAGACCGGCGACGCCCGCATCTCCGGCACGGGCGCGTCGCTGGCCGGGCTGGAGAAGGCGCTGCGCGAGGA
>CAZLBQ010000494.1:0-4723 GCA_964557745.1 uncultured Anaerolineales bacterium | reverse complement strand
CCATGGCGCGGTCCAGGTCCCACACCTCCCACTGCGTCGCGCCGGGCGCGCGGTGGAGGACCTTGGTCAAGCGGTTGGGGTTGACGTACAACTGAAAGCTCGCGGCCCCCTTCGGGCATAGGTTGCCGTAGTTGACCGGGCTGGCGGGGTTGCCTTCGATGTTGATAATCTGGCGGTCCTTGCCTTCCCCCGTCACGTGGACGAGCATTCCGCAGCCCACCGCACAGTAGGGGCAGATGCTGGGGATCGCCTGGGCCTCCTTGATGCGCGCCTCCTGGGCATGGGCGACGTGCGGAGTCAGATCACCGCCCAACGCCAGCAGGCCGCCTGCGGCCGTGCCTGCCATCGTCACACCGGCGACCTTGAGAAAATCACGTCGGCTCACCGCTCGAGCCATAGGTTGCCTCCTCTAGGATGGGGACAGGGAAGAGACGGTCGAGCCTCTCGATACCAGGTCGGCATCGAGAAGCCTTTCACACAGAGCCTCGGCAAAGCTCAAACAAGCAAGAACCATGCTCAAACCGGGCCGTTGCGCGCGGGCTGGGCAATGGTATCGCGCCCAAGGCGAGCAAACAGCCGGGCCACTGGCCTATACTCGGTCGTATGCAAATGGCGACGACAGTGGTTAACGAGCCGGAGCGAGCACGGGAGCGCCCGCCGGGTACGCGCCGGTCTGAATGATCGTAGCGTCGATGACGCGGCCCAGTTCGAGAATGGCAACGCTCGCGCCGTCGCCGGCCAATTCGCCGGCGCTCGTGGCGACCGAGCCAGGATTGAGGATCAGTGTGTGGTCGAGGCGGATACGGCACGCCGTCGAGGGATGAGCAAAGACGAGGCAATCGACGTGCGGGAAGAACCTGAGGAGATCGAGAAAGCGCTGGTCACGCGTCTCCGAGCGCTCGTCGGCTAGGAAGGCGCGCAGGGGGTTACTGACAGTGCGGATACGGTGGCCGTGGGTCAGCGCGATGCTGCGGCCATTGAGCTGTAGGACGCGATGCTGGGGAAAGCGGCTGCGCGTGTCGTAGTCACCGGCGACGGGGATGACCGGTGCGATGGCTTGCAGGCGCGTCATCACCGACTCCTCGCCCACGTCACCGGCGTGGAGGATGAGGTCGACGCCGTCAAACAGCGTGGCGATGTTGGGGGGCAACACGCCATATGTATTGGCCACCACGCCGAGGCGCGGCGGTCGGTCGTGCCGGGCCGGCAGCCGAACGACAGTCCGTACCAGGTCCTTCGCCATGTGTCTCACCTACGGGTGCGGCCGCCCATGCCAATAGTATACAGCCAATACCAAGGCAAGGCAAGAGGCCCCACCTTGTAGGATATACGCCCAGGGTGAGGAAAAGATACGCGACGCGATGCGATTTTTAGGGGATGTAGCCCACCTGATTGAGCAGCCGCCGCAGCGAGGCCAGGGCGCGGTGTTGAAGCTGCTTCACCGCGCCGGGGGTCTTACCCATCATGTCGGCGATCTCGGTCGGCTCGAAGCCCTCCACGAAGCGCAGGTAGAGGACCCGCTGCTGCTCCGGCGTGAGCAGCGCAAACACCGTCCGCACGTCGTGATGGGTAAAGGCATCGTCGGCCGGCGCCACCATCATCATATCGTCAGGGGCCAACTCGGCAGTGGCCGGGGTATGCCGCCGATACTCGTCAATCACCAGATTGCGCGCGACGCGGAACAGCCAGCCGGGCAGCGCCTCTGGCGCGACGGTCCCCGTCTGCATGGAGCGGCACAGCCGCAGAAAGGCCTCATTGGCGAAGTCCTCGGCGCTCTCCTCGTCGTTGGTCAGGTAGCACAAATAGCGGTACAGGCCATCATAGTACCGCCCAAAGAGGTAACTGACCCGATCGGGCTTGACGAAGAGGTGATTGACAATCGGGGAATTAATGGCCGACCCCCTTCAGGCAGCCGCATCGGCGCCTGCCTCACGACGTGAGGGGTCCCCTACCCTCGGCGGCGACAGTCCCTTACGGCGCGCAGCAAAGCCCCCACCTCGCTGTACAGCGCCGCGTACTGTGAATGACGTCTGACCGCCGTGAAGGATACGCGATTTTGGGCCAATTTCGCCGCCCGTTGAAAAACTAGTCTACGCCCCCTCGCCCACAAAGGGATTGGTCTTGCGCTCGTGGCCGATGAACGTCGGGCCGCCGTGCCCCGACAGCACGAGCGTGTCGTCGGGGAGCGTGAAGAGTTGGCTGTGGATGGAGCGTTCGAGGGTTGGGAAATCGCCCCCCAGGTCGGTGCGCCCAATGCTCCCCGCGAACAGGGCGTCGCCGCTAAAGACAATGCCGCCGGGCGGCTGGAGGGGCCGCCCAAAGCCCAGGATGCGCACCTCCGGCCTGGCGTCCCCCGCTTCCCAGACCAGGCTGACGCTCCCCGCCGAGTGGCCCGGCGTCAGCCGCACCCTGAACTGCATCCCCGCCAGGCCCACGCTCTCCCCTTCCACCAACCAGCGGTCCGGCAGCGGCGGCGGCGGGACGGGCGTCCCCAGCCAGCGCGCCGCGATGTCCGGCAGGCGTTCGAGCAGCGGCTTGTCGGCGGCGTGCATGACGAAGGGCGCGCCCGTCGCGTCCTTGACCGCCCCGACGGCCATCACGTGGTCGATGTGGCCGTGCGTTGCGATGATCAGCTTGACGGTAAAGTTATGCCGACTCACGGCATCGAGGATGACGTCCGCCTCATCACCCGCATCGATGATCAGCGCCTCACCCGTCGTCTCGTCCGCCACAATATAGCAATTCGCCTGAAAAGCGCTCACCTGCAACCGTTCAATCAACACCTCACCCTCCCCAATTAACAATTGACCATGGACGATTGACGATTGACAATTTTGCCTCCCCCTGTAGCGCCGACTTCAGTCGGCCTCCTTCCGCCTACCGCCCCCCGCCTCCCGCCTCCCGCCTCCCGCCTACTGCCTGCCGCCTGCCAGCGCCGCCAGCAGCGCCCCCAGCATCTCGTCCTGCCGCCCCGCCAGCCGCGGCACGCCATCCGGTAAGTCAACCCAGAAGAACTCGAAACGGATGGGGCCAGCCGAGCCATCCGACGGCGTCATCTCACCGTGCTGCCAGGTGTCGGGCGGCGTCCCCTCGTAGGCGAGATGGTAGTAGGTGCGGTGGTGCAACTCGTCGCGGCCCCAGGGCCGAGGGTCAAAGCGTGTCTCGCCCAGCTTGCCGACCAGCGACAGACACGCGACACCCGTCTCCTCCTGCGCCTCGCGCAGCGCCGCCGCGTCCAGCGTCTCCCCCGCCTCCACCGTCCCCGCCGGAACCTGGATGCCCGCCTCCGGGAAGTCCGTGTGCCGAAACACGAGCAACCGCCCCCCGTGGGTAATATAGGCCACCACCTTCTGCTTGACAACCGCCATACGCCCCGCCAGCCCCCCTGTAGCGCCGACTTCAGTCGGCCTCTTTCCGCCTCCCCGCCTTCCGCCTTCCGCCTTCTCATTCGACCTCAAACGGCGGCTGGATCAGCCAGCGCTCCCCCCGCGCCAAGTGCGCCTCGGCCGCCTGCCGCAGCGCCAGCACCCCGCGGTCAATCACCAGCCGCGTGTCACCACTGTACTCCAGCATCGGCAGATCGGTGACATTGTCCCCCGCCACCAGGACCGGGCGCTGCGTCGGGTGGATGTAATACTGGATGCACTTCACCTTGCCCCACGTCGCCGGGACGGGCCCCTCCAGTTCAGCGGTGATGACACCCTCCACCACCCGCGTCCGCATCCCGATGCAGCGGTCCGTCCGCAACCCATAGTACTCCGCGATGGCCTGGACCGCCCACACGTTGGTGGCCGAGACCACCCACGCCTGGATGCCGTGGTCCTCCAGCGCGCGCAGGAGGTCGAGAATCTCGGCGTACGGGCGCAGGCCCTGGTACATGGGTAGGCGCGTCCCGCCCACATCGTACTCCCGGCTGCCCAGCGGCGCGGCCAGCGCCGCGTCCAACGCCAGCCGCGTCAGGCGCTTGACCTCCTCCACGGTCAGGCCCGCCAGCAGCTTCGTCTGCCACGGGAAGCCCTCCTGCGGGTCCAGCTCCCCGGACCGCAGGTAGCCCAGCAGGATGGCCTCCCGCCAGGCGCGGTGCTCGTCGCGCTCCGGCCACGTCTCGCGCGGGAACGTGAGCAGCCGCGTCACGTGCTCGCGCAGCGGGTCGCCAGGAGCCACGCCGAGAATCGTCCAGAACTCGTCGCGGTCGTGGGCGAAGCCCAACTCCTCGATCTGGTGCAGGAACAGCGCGTCGCCAATGTCGTGGCGGATCACCGTCTGGTCCCAGTCGAACACTGCGAACGGCGGGGCCTCGTCACCGGCCCCCCTCGTCTGCCCCACACGCCGGATCAGATCCTCCAACGCCTCACGATTGGCCGGCAGCCAAGAACCTTGCATCAGCATCGCGCATAATCCTTCTGAGAAATCTCGCTCCAAGTTTACTCGTAGAGCTAGGCGGTTGGCAAAAACCGCCACCCACGTTGACAGAGTCGGTCATGTCCGCTATACTCAGGCCATGCCGGCGGCAGAGTCGCCGCCGAGTCTCCATTTAGGAGGGAGAAACCCACCATGCGTCGTATCAGCTTGCTTGCCCTGTTGCTGCTGGGCCTGGTGATGGCCGCGTGCGCCCAACAGGCGGCTCCTCCAGCCGCGCAACCCACCGCGGCCGCCAAGCCCGCCACCGCGCCCACCACCGCGCCCGCCGCCCCCACCGCCGTCGCCGCGGCCCCCACGACGG
>CAZLBQ010000493.1:0-4736 GCA_964557745.1 uncultured Anaerolineales bacterium | reverse complement strand
CACGCCCGCCGGGGTGCTATAATGACGGGGCGGGCGCAGCACGCGGCCCGCGCTGGCGCCCTGTCTGGCCGCCGGCCGCTCCGACCCGTACCGGGTCCCCGCACCCGTCTGGGCGAAGGTGTGCGCTCCGCCGTGACCCGCCGTTGGGTCTTCAGGCTTCCCTGGGCTGGGTAGGACACGCCGCCGGCCCACCCGTTGCCCGTGCGGCCCGGCCTCGTCAGAGGGAGGCAGGGATGGCCACCACCGCGCGCGAGTCGCTGCTGCAACACCGCCTGGACGGCAAGGTCCGCTGCGATGTCTGCGAGCGGCGCTGTGTCCTCGTCCCCGGCGGGCAGGGCTGGTGCCAGACGCGGGTCAACCGCGACGGCGTCCTGACCACCCTCGTCTACGGCGCGGTGTCCTCCCTGGCGGTGGACCCCATCGAGAAGAAGCCCCTCTACCACTTCCACCCCGGCACGACGACGCTGACGGCGGGCGGCTGGTCGTGCAACTTCGGCTGCCCCTGGTGCCAGAACTGGAGCATCTCGCGCGTCCCCCCGCCGACCGCGCTGCGCTACGTCTCCCCCTCGCACTTCGTCGGCCTGGCCGAGCAACTCGCCTGCGGCGGCGTCTCCCTCTCGTACAACGAGCCGACGCTGGCCCTGGAATGGGCGCTAGACGTGTTCCGCCTGGCGCGGGCGCGCGGCCTGACCGCGGCCCTGGTCAGCAACGGCTACATGACGCCCGCAGCCCTGGCCCTGCTCATCGAGGCCGGCCTCGACGCCATGAACATCGACATCAAGGGCGGCGCGGCGGCGGTGTGGCAGTACAGCAAGGGCGTCGACGTCGAGAAGGTGTGGGCCGCCTGCGGCCAGGTCCGCGCCCACGCCGTCCACCTGGAGATCACCACCCTGGTCATCCCCGGCGTCAACGACGACGACGCCACGCTGTGCAGCATCGCCAGCCGCATCGCGGGCGAGCTAGGGACCGACGTGCCGTGGCATGTCAGCGGCTACTACCCCGCCTACCGCTTCACGACCCGCCCGACGCCCGGCTACAGCCTCGAACGCGCCTGGCACACGGGCCACCAGGCCGGCCTCGACTTTGTCTACGTCGACAACCTGCCCGGCCACGACCACCACCACACCTACTGCCCCGGCTGCGGCACGCGCCTCATCACCCGCGACGGCTTCACCGTCCAGTCCAACATCCTCCACGACGGCTGGTGCCCCGACTGCGGCCTGACCATCCCCGGTCAATGGTCAATGGTCAATCGTCAATCGTCAACAAGGAAAGAATTGATCATTGATAATTGACTATTGACGATGGTGCAAGAGCGCCGCTCGGATGCGCTCGGCGCGGCCCGGCCCGACGCCCGGCACGGCGCGCAGCGCGCTCTCGTCCGCCGCGAACACCGCCGCCGCCGTCCCGAAGTGGGCCAGCAGCCGCCGGGCGACCTCGACCCCCACCCCGGGCAGCGCCATGACCAGCCGCAGCGCCTCGTCGTCCAGGCTGCGCGCCGGCCGCTTGTACGGGGAGGCGAGGGGGTCCACCCCCAGCCCGGCGGCGTGGCGCGCCAGGTAGACCAGGAAGGCCGCCGTGTCCTCCTTGCCGTCGGTGCGCAGGAAGCTCAGGCCGGGGTTGAGCATCACCCGCGCCAGGGCGCTCTGCAACGCCTGCGGGGCCATCTGGGTGTAGGTGTACAGGCTCGGCCCCTCGACGACGAGGATGGGGGTGGTGAAGGCCGCCTTGAGGGCCTCGGCCTGGGCGAACAGCCGCCGCTGCTGGATGCTCAGCGCCAGGTCACGCGGGGCCTTGCGCTCGACGGCCACCCGCCCCGGCACGATGACGTAGTCGGCCACGGGCAGTTCCTGCGTCTCGACGGTCACGCCTAGCTCGGCCAGCAGGGCCGGGATACCCGACCGCCGCTCGCGGTGGTCCACCACCATCGTCAACCCCTCGCCCGGCGTCGTCTTGCTCACCGTCCCTCGCTCGTCCCCGACCTACGGTTGCCCTAGGGCGCAATTATAGCACAGCGGCAGCCCGGCCCTTTACCGCTGAACACACCGAGGGCGCGGAGGAGAAATGATGTTCATTCCCTCCGCGCCCTCCGCGTCCTCAGCAGTGGATGGACTGGCTGGCGCCGGCTGCCCGCCGCGCTCTACCTACCGGGCCGCCGCCGTCGCCTGGCCCTGCGCCGTCTCCACCGGCGGCTCGCACACCTCCTCCGTGCCCACGCGCAGCGCGTAGAACAGGCCGAACGCCACCAGCCGCATCGCCGCCGCCGTCAACAGCGCCGGCACGATGCCGATGCGGTCGGCGAGCAACGTCCCCAGCAGCGGCCCGAAGAAGATGGCCCCGTTGTGGACCATCTGCTGGACACCGACGAAGCTGGCCTGCTGCTCCTTGGGGCACGCCGCCAGCAGCACGTCGAACAGCACCAGGTCCAGCCCGGCGATACACAGGCCGGCGATGGCCGCGTAGACGACGAGCATGTGCACCGACCCCGTCAGCGCCGTCGCCAGCGGGTAGAGCATGACGCCGAAGCTCGCTGCCAGCAGCACGAAGCGCTGCCCGCGGCTCCTGGCGACCCTGGCCCAGATGAAGTAGGCGACCAGCAGCACGGCCCCGTTCACGGTGTTAATCATGCCAATCGAGGCGTCCGACGCCTGGAGGTTGCGGACCCAGTACAGCGGGAACAGCGGCATCGCCATGCCCTGGCCGAAGCGGAAGGCGAACTGGCTCACCAGCAGGCGGCCAAACACCGGATGCGCGCGCACCGCCACCACCATCTGCCGCCAGCCCTGGTCGGCGCCGTCCGCCTCGGCCTCCGGGTCGCGCTCCGGCAGCTCGATGCTGCTGGAAAAGTACAGGCTAATCAGCCCGCCCACGAACGACACGATAAACGCGATCTGGTAGTTGACGGGGAAGGCGACGCGGTCCAGGAACAGGCCGACGCCCGCCACCATCAGGGCGTTAGTGAAGCCCAGCAGCGACCACCGCCCACTCATGACGGCGAAGCGATAGCGCGCCCCCGCCACGCCGCCCATGACCACGGCGAACGCCACGTTGACCACCGTCTGCGGCAGCGTCGCCAGCGCCCAGATCAGGATGATGACCTGCGGCGTGTTGTCGTGAAAGAAGAACGGCGCCACGCCCGTCAACGCGTAGGCGATAAAGACGAGGAACCGCGCCCGCGAGTACCAGGGCACGACACTCGGTTGGCGCTCCAGGAAGCGCCCGATGGGCACCGCCAGCAGCATCCCGGCCAGGGCCGGCATCGCCGTCAGCAACCCGACCAGGAAATTCGAAGCGCCGAGACGGATGAGGAACACGGGCAGGAAGCTCGCGATTCCCATCACCATCCCGACGCCAATCCCATCCACCAGCACGTTCCGAATATTGCGCAGCTTGGTCGAGCGCGGGTACGCCAACCAGTTCACCACCCGCCCGATGGTACGTGGCTGCAAGTATTGAAGCATCGGCCCGGTCTCGCTTCCCGTGTAGTATCGTCGTGCGAGACCGGGCTAGAGCAACATCCGGACCAATGTAAGCCGGATTACTTTGGCTGCTGACTAAAGTCGGCGCTACAGGGCGGCGCTACCGGGGCGGGGTGTGAGCCAGGACGTGGTTCACCAGCCCGTCGAGCAACTCCTCCGCGTTTGGCCCGTGACCCGAGTCGAGCCACACCGCTTCCTTGTAGGGAGCCTGGAGGACGGCGTAGTAGCGCTCGACCAGCGCGGCCACGGCGTTGACGTCGCGCTTGCCGTGGAGGAAGTACACCGGCACGTCCAGCCTGGCCGCCTGCGTCGTGAAGTCCAGGTCGCGCAGCTGCTCGTAGACCACCGGGTAGCCGTTCACCAGCCCACGGGCGAAGTTGACCTTGTCCAGCCAGCCGTACTCGCGGGCGAACTGCGGCCCCAGCGCGAGCGTCAGTTCCAGGCTGGGCGACCCCATGTGCTTGAACAGGACGTTGTTGTAGTCGCGGTAGCGCCACTGCATGCCCGGCCCGCTGTAGGGCGGCGGCCCATCGCGGCGCAGTTGGTCCAGGGTGCGCTGGTCCCCCTGCTCGGCGGCGAGCTGCAACGCCAGGTTGTAGCCGAAGACGTCATTCTCCGTCGTGTTGACCATCTGCCCCGTGCCCACGTAGGCGTAGAACAGGTCCGGGTACTGCTGGACGAGCTTGATGCCCAGGATGGTGCCCCACGACAGGCCCATCACGTACACCTTGTCCTGGTGGAAGCGCGCCCGCAGCAACTCGGTCAGCGCCCGCGCGTCGTCCACGAACTGCTGGACCGTGAGGGCCTCGATGGGCCGCGCCGCGTACGACTTGCCCGTCCCCGGCTGGTCCCAGTTGACGACGACGAAGTGGTCTTCCAGCGGCTTGAGGTTCATGGCCGTCGCCGGCATCCCGCCGGCCCCCGGCCCGCCGATGCCCAGGTAGAGCAGGATGGGCTTGGTCGTGTCCTGGCCGCGAATGGTAATCCACTGCTCGCTGCCGTTGAGGCTCACCTTCTCCAGCGTGGCGATGCTGCCGGGGAGCGGCTGACCGTCCGCGCCGAGGATGGGCGGCGTGGCCGCGAAGACCTGCGACGCTACGACGGCCAGCGCCGCGACGACGGCGCACCCAGCCAGCACGGCCAGCACGGCCCGCCCGCTCCGCGCCCAGCGGACCAGCGCCACGAGGAGGGCGACGTCGGCCGCCGCCAGCGCCGCCCAGACGGGCGTGGGCACGCTCGGCACCACGGGTGAGAGCG
>CAZLBQ010000492.1:0-4742 GCA_964557745.1 uncultured Anaerolineales bacterium | reverse complement strand
GGAGCTGGCTCAGCCGGTGTGGCGGTTCTTGAGAAACAGCGAGCGACGCCAGGCGGCCAGCCTGGCCGAGAACGAGAAACTGGTCATCCAGGACAACTTCCGAGAGCCGATGCTCGTCCGGGTGCCTTTCCCTGCTTGGGCCATGCGGCCGGGCGAGGTTGCGCGCGGCCAGACGGCTAGCGCGGGCGGGACCGCGGATGACGACGAGATCGCAACGTACTGAGGGGGGAACGATCATGCGTATTCTTCACACGGCGGACTGGCACCTGAACGCGCGCCTGGGCCGCGTCGAGCGTCAGCCGGACATTGTGGCGCGGCTTGAGGAGATCGCGGGGTACCTGGACGAGTATCGGGTCGATGTGATGGTCGTGGCCGGCGATGTTTTTGGCCGTGTGGCGCGCCTGGAGGACGTGCGCGCTGCGATGAGCGACGTCCAAGGGGTGTTCAAGCCCTTCGTGGCGCGCGGCGGGACCATCGTCGCCATCAGCGGCAATCACGACCACGAGGCGCTGTTCCACGTGCTGCGCGTCGCGGCCGACCTGACCGCGCCCCTCGACCCGCACCAGCGCGGGCCACGCCCGCCTGGCCGCCTGTACCTGGCGGCGCAGCCCACCCTGCTGCAGCTTGCCGATGCCGCGGGGCAGACTGTCCAATTCGCCCTCTTGCCCTACCCGCTGCCCGCCCGCTACCTGGAGGGCGAGGCGACGCGCTTCGCCAGCCTCGACGACCGGAACGCGCGCCTCCACCAGGCCCTCGTCCAGAAGGTCCAGAAGTTCCAGACCCTCGTCAACCCGCGCCTGCCCAGTGTCCTGGTAGGCCATTTCCATCTGCGGGGCAGTCAGGTCCACTCCCTGTACCACATCAGCGAGCGGGAGGACGTCATCTTCGAGCCGGGCGAGTTGCCGATGAACTGGGCCTACGTGGCCCTCGGCCACATTCACCGCCCGCAGGCATTGAACGGGGCGGAGCACATTCGCTACGCGGGCAGCATCGAGCGCTTCGACTATGCGGAGCGCAATGACCAGAAGGGGGTGGTGCTGATCGAGGTGGGGGCGACGGAGTTGGAGGGACAGCCTGTGTGCCTGCCCCTCGACGCCACGCCCATCTATCACCTGGAGATCACCGACCCGGAGACGGATCTCGCCGACCTGGCCGAGCGTTACCCCGACGCGGCGCGGGCGCTGGTCTCCTACCGCCTGGTGTATCGGCCCGGCGAGCACAATCGCGACGCCATCTGCCAGGAACTGGAGCGTGTCTTCCCGCGCTGCTACCGGCAGGAGACCTTCGCCGAAGGCTCACTGACCCTCGTGGGGTCGGCCGAGGCCACCGCTACCCATCGCGACGTACCAGGCACGGTGCGCCACTATCTTGAGCAACACCTGGCCGACCACCCCGAGCGGGCCGACGTGCTGGCGCTGGCGGAGGCGTTGCTGGCAGGAGGTCAGGCATGATTCCACTACGCATCGCGGTCAAGGGCTTCATGACGTACCGGGACGAGCAGGTGTTCGACTTCAGCCAGGCGCCGCTGTGGGTACTGGCCGGGCCCAACGGGGCAGGCAAGTCGGCCATCTTCGACGCCATCACCTTTGCCCTGTACGACCACCATAGGGGCGGGGGTCAGAATGCGCGCGACTTGATCAACCATCACTGCGATGCCCTCGCCGTGGAGTTCGACTTCCTCGTGGACGACGAAGCGTACCGGGTGCGTCGCACGGTCTCCAGGCGAGGGCGGCCTACGCGTCAGGCGTGTCGACTGAGCCGGATGAACGGTAGTGAGCCTTACGCCGATCCTGTTCCCGATACCGAGAGCGATAGGGGCTTCAATACGTGGGTCGCCGATACCATCGGCCTGGACTACGAGGCCTTCACATCGTCCATCCTACTGTTGCAGGGCCAGAGCGACAAGCTCTTGGATGCGAAGCCCCGGGACCGGGATGAGATTCTGTGTCGGCTCATTGACATGGCTCCCTACCAGGCGCTTCATCAGCGCGCGGATGATCAGAGGCGCCAGGCCGACGCCCAGGTCAAGGCCCACAAAATGACACTGGCCGGCCTGTCCGATATCAGCGACGACGAGTTGGCAGCGAGGTATCGGCGACGGGACGAGCTGCAGGCGCGCCACGAGCAGTTGCAACGGCAGGTGGAGCATCTCGCGGCGCGGTTCGGGCAGGCGAAGGCATACGCCGAGTTGGGTGAAAATCTGGTCCACGCGCAGGAAGAGCTATGCGCTGCCCAGGCGTTGCTGGCCCAGACCGACCGCATCGAGCAAGGTCACACTCGCTGGCAAGAACTGAACACGGTGCTGCCTGACCTGCGGCAGATCGCAAGCCAGAGGGGGCGGCTGGCGGACGCGACGCGGTGCCTCACCGACCTTGAGGCGACCCAGCAGACCCTACGTGACCAGGCGCAGGCAGCCGAGGGCGCCGCCCTAGCGGCCAGGGAGCACAGTCGGCGCCTCACGGCGGCGTACGAGCAGGTGCAGCAGGGGTGCGCGTCGGCAGCCGAGGAAGACCATTGCCTACAAGACCTCGTCAAGAAGCTGGATGAGGCGGAGAAGGTGGTAGGCCAGGTGAATACCCTCGACACCCAGCTGGCGGCCCTACCGCCGGACCTGGCCGACCAGCTCCAGGCGGCGGAGACCCGTGACGCGGCGCTGGCCGAGCTAGAGCGCGCCTTACCCTGGCTGAGTCAGGTGGCCGAGACTCGTGCCCAGCTGGAAGCAGGCTTGGCGGAAAGCGAGCGGCTGGCTGAGGAGACCGCGCAGTGGCAAGCTGATCTGGCGGCAACCGAGGCGCTCAAAGTGGATGCGACACGTCAGGTGGAGGCGGCGCAGGCGCGCGAGGCTGAACTGGGTCAGGCGGTGGCCCGGGTCGAGGAACGCTACCGAGACGCCCAGAAGCGTCGCCAGCGCTTCGAGAAGGTCAGCGAACAGCCGACCTGCGATCTCTGCGGCCAGCCCATCACGGCCGATCACGTTGCGCTGGAACGCATCCGCCTGGACGAGCAGCAGGTAGCGAGGCAGGCTGAGTGGCGGCAGCAGCAGACTCTCCAGCAGCAGGCCACGGACGAGCGGGCGGCTCGCCAGGCCGAGTTGACGCGGCTGATCCAGGAATGCGAGCGCAAGGCCAACGGCCAGCGCGAGGTCGGCCAGCGCCTGGGGCGCGCGCAGCACGAGGTGGGGACGCATCGTCGGCAGCTGTGGCAGGCCTGGGACAATCTGCCGCGCGCGTACCAGGCCCACATCAGCAGCGAGCGCCCAGTGCCAGACGCGGCGTGGCTGGCGACCATCTACCCCACGGCGGAGGACCTGGCCCTGGCGCGGCGTGAGGTCAAGCAGCGGCGCGACCACGCCCGACACCTCGCCGCGCTTCGAGCGCGCCACGCGGACTGGCGGACGTGGACGGAAAAGCGCGAGCTTCTTTGCCAACAGCTGGGCGACCTACAGGCGGCCCCGCCAACGATTGACAAGTTGGTCATTCGCGCCCAAGCGGCAGCCGTACACGCGGAGTGGGGGCGCTTGACCAAGGCGGTAAGCGAGGCACGCGCCGCTGCAAATACGGCTCAGGCGGCGGCGGAAGACGCCGCGCGAGAGGTTCAGCGGCTGACGGCGAAGGTTCACCAGGGCGAGACGCAACGGGCGGGGCTGGTGGCGAGCAGCGAGGAGATTCAGCGCCGGCTGGCTGACCTGCGGACTGGCCTGCCTGAAGCCTGGCGCGTCGCGTCCGACACTCTGAGCCGTGACGGGGTGGTGAGGCTGACGGCGGAAGCGGAGAGCTTGAAGGAGATGCCGGAACAGTATCGGGCCTTGCTCGGAGCCCGGGCCTCCGTCGCTACCCTTGGGAGTCAGGTCGAGCGGCTGGCGGCGCAGCGAGATACGTATCGCGACGAGGCACGGTGGCCTGTCGCCGACCTGGAGCAGGCGTTGAGGCAGACCCGGCAGGAGCAGGACCAGGCGGACGCAGCCCGCCAGGGGGCTCACACTGCCGTAGCCCAGATGGAAAACGATCAGGCTCGCTATCGCGAGGCGCAGCAGCGGCTCCAGGCTGCAGAGCGTTGCCTGCATCTGTACACCTTGCTTGCCACCCTCCTGGGGCCGCGCAATCTCCAACGCCACTTACTGCGCAAGGCCGAGCGGGCGATTGTGGACCTGGCGAACGAGACGCTGCACGGCCTGTCGCGAGGCACGCTGCGGCTGGAGCTACGCCAGCCGGACGGCGATGGCGACCAGGCGCTGGATCTCGTGGTCCACAATGACGAGACTGGCTCGCCCGCCATGCCGGTGGCGATGGTCAGCGGCAGCCAGAAGTTCCGCCTGGCGGTGAGTCTGGCCCTGGCGATTGGCCGCTACGCCAGTCAGGAGGCGCGGCGCATCGAGTCGGTCATCATCGACGAGGGCTTTGGCAGCCTGGACAAGCAGGGCCGCGACGACATGATTCGGGAGCTGGACCACTTGCAGGAGCGCCTGAAGCGCATCCTCCTGGTCTCGCACCAGGAGGAGTTTGCCCAGGCGTTCACCAACGGCTACGCCATCGAGCTTGTGGACGGTGCGAGCCGGGTAAGCACCCTGGAGCGCTGGTAGAGGCTTCTCGACCCGCTGCGGCGGTCAGTCCCCCAGCCGCAGCGGGTTGAGCGGGGTCGTGGTATCGTACACGTCGACCACTTCCTGACGGTGGAGGTAGCCAACGACGGCCAAGGTCAATGGGGTGGCAAGGACCTCGTAGCCGGTCGTGACGAGCCACTGG
>CAZLBQ010000491.1:0-4745 GCA_964557745.1 uncultured Anaerolineales bacterium | reverse complement strand
GCACGTGGATAGAGCGGTTACTACAGCCTCACGAAGTGACAATGGATACAATCAGCGCGTACCCTACCAAGGCTGAGCGACAGGTAGCTCACGACGTTATCATCAGACCTGTTGCGAGGGGGAACGATGTTGTAGACGCTGCGCTACAGAAGGTGTTGGAGCTTGCCTCCTCCATCCGCCAGAAGCGTGCTGGCAGGCCGGACGCAACAGATTACGTGCCCGCCGTCGTGATTCTCAACTCGGTCGTAAAGGCAATCGATCTGGAGGACCGGCTAAGAACAGCCGGTTTTCAACAGGACGAGATTGTGCCAATCCGGGGGATGAGCGCGCGGTCTGCTAGGCAACTTCAACCTAATCAGTTGATCGTCGTCGGGACATCTGCTATCGAAGTCGGCATCGATTTCCAGTGCGACTACCTCATCTTCGAGGCCGGAGATGCGGCCGCCTTCATGCAACGCTTTGGGCGTCTAGGGCGCCATCAACCTGGTGAAGCGTTTCTCCTAGGGTCACATCGTGAAGGTCAAGTGATAGCTTCTTTGCCAGAAGTGATTTCACGGACTCATCTTGAGGAGACAGTTGCTCAGACGTACCCACAAGCGGATGCGCGCGCTTGGTTTGTTGGAACCGATTTGGGTGCGTTTGCCGCCCTCACGCAGGCTTTCAATATACGAGAAAGCCTCTGGCGCCACCGGGATAAGGCCCCCGCCGCTGAGCAAACCAAGGCAGCGGTTTTCGATGAGCTTAAAGCCATGATGGAAGGCTATGGCGCAGGGATGGGCATCGAGAAGCAGGTCAAGCAGGCCCAGCGTCTATATTGGTCGTGGGCACGCGGCCTTGGGCAGAAGTGGATTGGCGACTATCTGCGCATTGATAGCTTCAGGACCTCCTTACCCAGTATGCCTGTACGCGACTTGGCCGAGGAAGCACGACGAGGACTAAACGCTGGCAAATACGATCTAGACGTCAAGGCCCTGTTGGAGCGGGCGAGGATCACGCGGACGGTAGGGGAGCGCGTGGAGATCGAGGGCTATGAAGGAAAGCACAGGGTCAATGTCAACAAGGGCTTCAGAGACGAAGAGGAGAACACAGGCCAGTTGCTCACGACAGCAGACTTTCCCAACCTTATGCTTGCCCGCGATGGCGAATTGACCTACGGCTCCGCCCTCATGTCACGGCTTCCGCGCAAGCACGCCTTTACCTTCGTACCATATGATGACGTGCGTGACGAACTAGACTGGAAACTTGCCTGGTTCTACTGCGGCCCCGGCAAAGCTCGGTACGTGCTCGCCTTCGACGGAGACGCCTTGCTGTTGAAGGAGATTTACCGCCGTAGCCAATCCTCAATGGAGCATACTGTATGAAAGACTTTACCGCCCATCAACTGCGGTTCGTGGCCGAGGTGACACAGCCGCTGGTCATGCCAGACTTCCCTGGCTCCGCCCTGCGCGGCGCGCTCTTCCGCGCCCTCATCGCCCAATTCTGCGCCAACCAGCCGGTGCTCGAGCACGGCGGCTGCCCCGTCTGCCCCCTCCTCAGCGCCTGCCCCGTCGCCTACCTGGCCGCGACCCTCGACCCTCAGTCCGACCGGGGCGAGAACGTGCCGCGCCCCTTCACCATCGAGCCGCCCCTCCAGGTGGATGAGACGCCTGCCCGCCCCACAGCCGACCGGCCCACCCCCACCGTATTCGACACCGGCGCCTGCTTCGAGTTCGGCCTCACCATGTTCGCCCGCGCCCTCCAACTCTTCCCGTACGTCGTCCTCGCCGTCCAGCGCATGGGCCAGACCGGCCTCGGCATCAAAACCCGCGCCAACGGCGGGCAGCGCGGCCGCTTCGCCGTCCGCCAGATCGCCGCCGCCAACCCCGCCACCGGCGAGCGCCAGGTCGTCCTCCAACGCGGCAGCCGCCTCGTCACCATGCCCGACGTCCCCATCACCCACGCCCACCTCGCCGCCTTGCCCGCGCCCCCGCCCGGCGCGACCGTTCGCGTCACCTTCCTCACCCCCACCCGGCTCAAGAGCGACGGCGACTGGCTCACCACCGTCCCCCCCTTCCGCGTCCTCCTCCACCGCCATCTCGACCGTCTCGCCGCCCTTGCCGACACCTACGCCGCCACCCCCCTCGACCCCGACCTCCGCTACGCCCTCGTCGGCCGCGCAGGTGACGTGACCACCGTCGCCGACGCCACGCGCTGGGTCCACCTCGAAGGCTACTCCTCCCGCCAGGGCCAGCGGACCTCCACCTCCGGCCTCCTCGGCCACGTCGACTACCGCGCCGACAACTGGGCCCCCTTCTGGCCCTGGCTCAAGTGGGCCGAGATCACCCATCTCGGCAAAAACATCGTCAAAGGGCACGGCAGCGTCCGCGTCACCCCCCTCCCCGCTGCCTGACCCGCTGGAGACCACCATGCAACTCATCCTCGACCAATACGGCTCCTACCTCGGCCTCAAGAGCGAACGCCTCCAGGTCCGCCAGGGCCGCGACACCCTGCAGGAAGCGCCCCTCATCCACGTCGATAGCGTCCTCCTCCTCGGCCGCGGCCTCAGCCTCTCCACCGACGCCATCCGCATCTGCGCCGAGCAAGGCATCCCCATCCACATCCTCACCTCCACCGGCCACCCCGTCGCCACCCTCCACGCCGCCACCCTCACCGGCACCGTTCAGACCCGCCGTCACCAACTCCTCGCCTACACCGACGCCCGCGGCGTCCACCTCGCCAAAGCCTTCGCCCAGGGCAAATGCCTCAACCAGGCCACCCTCCTCAAATACACCGCCAAATACCGCAAAACCCGCGCCCCCGACCTCTACCGCACCCTCCGCGACGCCGCCATCGAGATTCAGACCCTCGCCGACGAAATCGCCACTCTCGAGGCCGCCACCGTCGACGACCTCCGTCCCCACCTCCTCAACCGCGAAGGCCGCGCCGCCCAGTTCTACTGGCAGGCCCTCGCCCAATTCCTCCCCCCCGACCTCCACTGGCCGGGCCGCGAGCACCGCGGCGCCACCGACCCCGTCAACAGCGCCCTCAACTACGGCTACGGCATCCTCTACTCCCAGGTCGAGCGCGCCCTCCTCGTCGCCGGTCTCGACCCCTACGGCGGCTACGTCCACGTCGACCGCCCCGGCAAACCCTCCCTCGTCCTCGACCTCATCGAGGAATTCCGCCAGCCCATCGTCGACCGCACCCTCATCGGCCTGCTCAACAAAAGCGTCGCCGTCGTCTGTGACGACCAAGGCCGCCTCACTCTCGACACGCGGCGCACCCTCGCCGCCAAAGTCATCGCCCGTCTGGAAACCCCCGAACGCTACGACGGCAAGAAATACCCCCTGCGCGCCATCATCGCCACCCAGGCCGCCCACCTCGCCACCTACCTGCGCGGCGAGCGGCCCGCCTACCAACCCTATCTCGCCACCTGGTAAAGTGAGCGCCGCCATGATGTGCCTCGTCGTCTACGACATCCCCGAGACGCCCATCCGCACCAAAGTCGCCGACATCTGCCTCGACTACGGCCTGCAGCGCATCCAGTTCTCCGCCTTCCTGGGCGATCTCAATCGCAATCGTCAGGAAGAACTCCTCCTCAAAATCCGCCGCCGTATCGGTCGTCACGACGCCAACGTCCAGCTCTTCGCCATCGGCGAACGCGATGTCCGCTACCACAAGGAGGTCATCACCAATGGCTACGTCCTCGGCCAGCGCAGCGCCTGACCTACCCAGCGTCACCGTCACCGACATCAAGAACTGGGTATACTGCCCCCGCGTACCCTACTACATCACCTTCCTCCCCCATCGTCCCACCACCTTCAAGATGGACGACGGTCACAGCGCGCACGCCCACACCACCGACCTGGAACATCGTCGCAGCCTGCGCGCCTACGGTCTCTCAGCCGGCGACCGTTACTTCCACGTCCACCTCCAATCGGAACGCCTCGGCCTCAGCGGCCTCCTCGACATGGCCATCGTCACCCCCGCCGCCGCCCATCCCGTCGAGTACAAGACGGGCGCCTCCGTCTCCCGCAACCACCAATGCCAGCTCGCCGCCTACGCCCTCCTCGTCGAAGAACGCTGGCGCATCCCCGTCCCCCATGGCTACATCTACCTCATCCCCACCCGCCGTGCCCATCGCATCCTCATCACCGACGAGCTTCGCACCCTCGTCCTGTCCAGCCTGGACCAGATGCGCCATGCCCTCGCCCGCGAAACCAAGCCGCCGCCGACCCCCATCCGCGCACGCTGCACCGATTGCGAGTACCGCCGCTACTGCCTTGACCTATAAGGCCCCCCCTCGCAAATCGAGCGCCTCGGCCGCCCATCACGCTTGACAAGGAGCGCGAGGACTGTCATAATAAGCCCTCAGACCGTCCACCTGCGCTTTTCCGCCTCGCAAATCAGGCCGTCATTCATACAAAAGCTGATTTGCGTCCGCGTGCCACATCGAAGCACTTTGAACCTTAACAACCCGTCTCTCCGAACCCACAGCAAGGCCCCAGCGCGGCGGCAAAGCCGCTCTAGATCATTTTTGTCCTCTGCGACCCCCGCGTCACGGCCCCTTCACCCACCTTGACCCGCCATAGGGTACTGAAACGGGCGAGTGACGGCGCGCCGTCGTCGTTCCGGGTCGCCTTCACCCACCTTGACCCGCCATAGGGTACTGAAACACCCGACCCGGCTAAAGGTGAGCGGGTCAAGGCGCTCCTTCACCCACCTTGACCCGCCATAGGGTACTGAAACCTACGAGGGCTGGTTGT
>CAZLBQ010000490.1:0-4755 GCA_964557745.1 uncultured Anaerolineales bacterium | reverse complement strand
CATCGACGCGCGGCTCAAGGCGTGGGGCCTCGATGCGCACGTCTACGGGGCCGTCGTCGAGCCGCGCCTGCAAGGCCTCGCCCAGCCCGACACCGCCTATCTGCCCTTCCTCGACTGCCCCGACCACGTGCTCATCTACCACTACTCGGCCTACTCCGACACCCTCCAACTCTTCCACCGCTCGCGCAACCGCAAGATGGTGGTTTACCACAACATCACGCCGCCAGAGTTCTTCGCGGACTACGATAGCGCGCTGGAGAACGTGTGCCGCGTGGGGCGGGCGGCGCTGGGTCAACTACGCGACTGCGATCTGGGGCTGGGCGTCTCGGAGTACAACCGGCGCGAGCTGGTGGCGGCGGGCTTTGCGCCGGAGCGGACGGGGGTGCTGCCTATCCTGCTCAACCTGGCGGCGTGGGACGGGACGCCCCGCAACGAGCGGCTCTCTCGGCGGTTGGCGGACAGCGGGGACACACGCATCCTATTTGTCGGGCGGGTGACGCCCAACAAGGCGTTCGAGGACCTGCTAACGATCTTTGCCGCCTACCAACGCTGGGTCAACCCGCGCTCGCGGCTTATCCTGGCGGGGGCCCGCATTCTGCCGCGCTACGCCGCCGTGCTGGACCGGCTCGTCCAGCGCCTCGGCCTCCAGCGCCGCGTGACGTTCACCGACCGCGTGCCGCTGGCCGATCTGAAGGCATACTACGAGACAGCGCACGTCTTCCTGTGCGCCAGCCGCCACGAGGGGTTCTGCGTGCCACTGCTGGAGAGCATGCGGTTTGGCGTGCCCATCCTGGCCTACGCCAGCAGCGCGATCCCGGACACGCTGGGAACGGCAGGCGTGCAGTTCACGCGCATCGACCTGCCGACGCTGGCCGAGACGCTGCACTTACTGGCGACAGACGCAGGGTTGCGGGAGAGGATTATCGCGGGGCAGCGGCGGCGGCTGGCGGATTTCGCGCCGGAAAAGGTGGAGGAGAAGTTGAGGGACGTGGTGGCGAGTTGAGGGTATCCTCGTCATCCTGGTCCAGGTCGAGGTCCACGAGGGCGTCGGCGAGAGGGGCGAGGGAGTCGGTGTCGTCTTCGGTCAGGTCGAGGTCGGCTAGCAGGGCGGCCAGGGCGGCCAGGAGGGAGTCGGTCATGGAATGCCCCTCGTCAGCGTCTCGACCACATTGTCCCAGGTGATGCCGGCCACGCGGCGGTAGCCTGCCTCGCCGAGGGCCAGTGCCCGCTCGCGGTGCTCGACCAGGCTGTCGATGGCGCGCGCCAGCGCCGCCAGGTCGTCGGGGGCGAAGACAAGACCCGTCTCGCCGTCGGTGACGAACTCGAGCGTCCCCCCGGAGTCGGTGGCTGTCAGGACGGGCTTGCGGGAGCGGAAGGCTTCCAGCGTGACGTAGCCGTAGTCCTCGTCGTAGGGCGCGTAGTACACCCCCGCGCAGCGCGCGTACAGGTCCAGCAACTGGTCATCATCGACATAGCCCAGGAAGTCGACGCGGTCGGCCACGCCCAGGGACTGGGCGAGGGCGCGGTTGGCGTCCAGGTGCGGCCCCACGCCAGCGATGAGGGCACGGGCGCCGGACGTCGTGAGGGCCATAGCCCGAATCAGCAGGTCAACGCGCTTGAGCGGGTCCTGGCGGCTGACGCTGATGATGAAGTCACCGTAGCCGTTGGTGCGGTAGCGCGTGTCGAACTGGGGCGGGTGGTAGAGGGGCGTCGCCTGGAGACCGTTGTAGCGCGCCAGGCGGTTGGCGGTGTTGCGGGCGTTGGTGTAGATCGCCTGGGCTTCGCCGAGGGCACGGTTGTCGAGGCGGCGGATGAGCCGTACCAGCCGGCGGTCGTCGGGCGTATCGCGCAGGTCGCTGTAGGGCGTGCCGAGCAGGTCGTAGGCGGCGCGGTACTGGTGGATGAGCCAGACGATCTTGTGCGGGTGGCGGATGACGTAGGACGGCCACTTGAGGCAGATGACGGCGTCCACCTGGTCGGGGCGGCCCATGATCTTGTCGAGGTTGAGCAGCCGCCAGGCCAGCGCGCCCTTGACGATCTCGGCGCGCGGCTCGTCGGAGAAGGGCAGGTTGACCTGCTCGACGGCGAAGCCGTGATCCTGGAGGGCCTGGACGAGGCCGCGGGCGTGGATCTCGGCCCCGCCTGAGTGAAAGGGGATCTGGGCGTTGCAGACGATGACGTGCTTCATACGGGTGATGGGGGTTCTAGCTCGGCCAGGCGCGCTTCTATCTCGGCCAGGCGGGCGTGGAGGCGAGCGTTCTCAGCAGCCAGGGCGTCGAGGGCGTCGTGGAGCGCCTCGACGGTGTCGGCGGTGGCGTGGTTGAAGCCGTTCTGCTGAGCGACGATGGGGTTGATGTACCAGGCGAGCAGGCGGCGGGTAACCTTCTGGGCGACGGCGACGAGCTTGGGCCAGACGCCGGGCGGCCAGGTCGGCCAGGCGATGGGCAGATGCGGGTTGACGTCGCGGGCCGCCTCGACGCGCTGGAGGGCCGCGCGCAGGCGAGCCTCGTCCCACGGGCGAGCCACGCGCTCGCGGCGGCGGGTGGCGACGGCGGCGCGGAGGCGGGCGAGGACGGCGGCGCGGCGGGCGGCGTGGGTATCAGAGGCTAGGGATGACATGGCGCGTATTGTACTGCCAGACGGCGCTAGGGGCGAATTCTGACCACCTTACATCCCAATCTCGGCCAGCGCCTCGGCGGTATGCTCGCCGAGGGCGGGGACGCGGCCCATGGCGGGGGCCAGGCCGGCCAGGTTGTGGGGGGGGAGCAAGGTGGGAAACGCGCCGCCAGGGGTATCTACGGCAACCCAGCGCCCGCGCGCCTGGAGTTGCGGGTGGGTGGCGACGGCGGGCACGGAGTTGAGAGCGGCGCTGGCGATGCCCGCCGCATCCAGCCGCGCCAGCGCCTCGGCCTGCGTCAGCTCGCCCAGGCAAGCGTCGATGGCCGGCTCCAGTACATCACGATTGGCCAGCCGCCGCTCGTTCGTGTTGAACCGCTCGTCGTCGGCCCACTCCGCGCGGCACACAACGTCCGCGCAGAAGCGCCGCCACTCGCGCTCGGACTGGACGGCCAGCAGGACATTGCCGTCGGCGCAGGCATACGCGCCATAGGGGACGATCATGTTGTGGCGCAGGCCGGCGCGGGGGGTGACGCGGCCCTGCCCCAGCCAGGTGTACAGCGGCGGCATCATCCACTCGGTCAGGCACTCGAGCATGGAGATGTCGATGCGCGTCCCACGCCCGGTCCGCCCCCGCTGGAGGAGCGCCGCCAGGATGGACGAGGTGGCGTACAGGCCCGCGCCGATGTCGGCCATGGAGATGCCCACCTTGGCGGGCGCGTCCGGCGTGCCCGTGACGGCGACAACACCCGACTCAGCCTGGATGAGCATGTCGTAGGCCTTGCGGTCGCGGTAGGGGCCGTCCGGCCCGTAGCCGGAGATGCCGCACCAGATCAGGCTAGGCTGCGTCTCGCTGAGGTCGTCGTAGCCGAAACCCAGGCGCTCGACGGCGCCAGGGGCCAGGTTGTGGACGAGGACGTCGGCGCGGGCGATGAGCTTGGCGCAGGCGGCGTGGTCCCCCGGCTGCTTGAGGTCCAGGACGACGCTGCGCTTGCCACGATTGAGCCAGGCGAAGTAGGCCGAGACGCCGTTGAGCGCGCCGTCGTAGCCGCGCGCCAGGTCGCCGCCGTCGGGCCGCTCGATCTTGACGACGTCGGCCCCCAGGTCGGCCAGTTGCCGCGAGCAGAAGGGCGCGGCGACGGCCTGCTCGAGGGCCACGACGCGCAGGCCGCTCAGCGGTAGCGCGGGGACTGCGGATTGCGGAGGGGGGAGGTTCATGACGGAGTTTCCTGCTCAGAGATTCAGAGTGTCACCCCGAACGAAGTGAGAGGTATACTCTGCCAACGCTGGCGGAGCAGATGCCTCACTCTGTTCGGCATGACAGTCGCGCCGGTTCTCGCCTCGGCGTATGTTGCGTTCGACACGGTCTTCTAGGATGAGCCAAGGTGGCGCGCCAGGCATCGGTAATGAGCTGACGCTTTGCCAGCCGTGGCGCTCAGATCACGGGTGACACCATCCCGTCATTCTGTTGTGGGCGTACCCTGGGGCCTGAATGCCCCAGCGTGAGGCAACGGTGCGCGGCATGATTCACCGTCTCGTGAATACCTCTGGCTGGCTCAGAACGAGCGCGGCAGGCCCAGCACGTGCTCGGCCAGGTACGACAGGATGAGGTTGGTCGAGATGGGCGCAACCTGGTACAGCCGCGTCTCGCGGAACTTGCGCTCGACGTCGTACTCGGCGGCGAAGCCGAAGCCGCCGTGGGTCTGGAGGCAGACGTTGGCCGCCTCCCACGAGGCATCGGCGGCGAGTAGCTTGGCGAGGTTGGCCTCCGCCCCACACGGCTGCCCCTGGTCGAACAGGGCGGCGGCTTCGTAGCGCATCAGGTCGGCGGCGCGGACGCGGGCGTAGGCCCAGGCGATGGGGAACTGGACGCCCTGGTTCTGGCCAATGGGCCGGTCGAAGACGACGCGCTCGCCGGCGTACGTCCGCGCGCGGTCAAGGAACCAGTAGCCATCGCCGATGCACTCGGCGGCGATGAGGATGCGCTCGGCGTTCATACCGTCCAGGATGTAGCGGAATCCCTGCCCCTCCTGGCCGACCAGGTTCTCGGCCGGAATGACCAGGTTCTCGAAGAACAACTCATTCGTCTCGTGGTTGACCATGTTGCGGATGGGGCGAACGGACAGGCCCTGACCGATG
>CAZLBQ010000489.1:0-4758 GCA_964557745.1 uncultured Anaerolineales bacterium | reverse complement strand
GGCCCCCCGGCAGGGTATCGCTGAGGGCGACGTCGCTGGCCGTGCCCGGGCCGCCATTGGTGACCGTGATGACAAAGCCGACTGGGTCACCAGCGTTGACCGTCGTGGCGTCGGCGGTCTTGGTGATGGTCATGTTGGCGCACTGGACCGTCGCCGAGTCGCTCGCCTGCGGCGGGTTGGCCGTGCCGTTGTCCAACCTGACCGACGCCGTGTTGCTGACTGTGCCGCACGTCTGCCCCGTCGTGGGCGAGGTGATGTGGACGTGCTTGCTGGCCCCACTCGCCAGGTCGCCGAAGTTGCAGGTCAGGACGCCACTGGCGATGGAACAGTTCGTGTCAGAGTTGGCGAGGTCGATGGCCCAGTTCAGGCCGGCCGTCGGGGGCAGGTTGTCGGTGACGACGACGTTCTTCGCCGTGCCCGGCCCGTTGTTGGTGACGGTGACGACGAAGCCGATGGTCTCACCGGCGTTGACCGTCGCCTTGTCTACCTTCTTGGTGATCGTCACGCTTGGGCAGTTGACGGTGGTGGACGCCGTCGCGGGTGGGATGGGCGGGTTGTTGCTGGCGCTGAGGGTCGCCGAGTTGTTGTACGCCCCGCAACTACCCGCCGTCGTGGGCGAGGTGACGTGGATGGTGACGGTGGTGTTGGCGGCGAGCGTCGCCCACGAGCAACTCAGGGCGTTGCCGCTGAGCGAGCACCCGGTGACGGGTTGGGCGAGCGACCAGCTAATGCCGGTCCCGGTGGGCAAGGTGTCGTTGAGGGTGACGTTGGTCGCCACTCCAGGCCCGGCGTTCTTGACGGTGATGTTGAAGCCGATGGCCTCCCCCGCGTTCACCGTCGTCGCGTCGGCCGTCTTGGTAATGCTGAGGTTCGGCGCTAGCGTGTCGGTGAAGGTGCAGGTGGTCACCTTGCCAGACTGGATGGTGATCCCGGTGACGCTGTTCCCGCTCTTGCTACCCGTTGGGGTTCCGCCCTCTAGCGTACACGAGGCGGCAGTCAGCGCCCAGGGGGTAGGCACCGCCTCACTCACCGATACGTTGGCGCCGGTGCTCAGGCCGATGGTCGGGGTCTGACCGGCGCCCGTGATGGTGTAAGAGTCAGACTGGCCCTGGGGCACCGGGTTCACGGTGAACGTGAAGCCCTGCGTTGTGGTCTCGCTGGTCTGCTTCTTGATGACCAGGAACCCGCCGCCCGGCGTGGTGATGCAGTCGAAGGGGTTATTGTTGCCGCCGTTGCCGGCCGACGGATACGAACACACGTTGACCAGGGTCGAGCCGGTCGGCAAGAGGCTCTTGGCGATCTTCACCTGGATCGTCGAATCGTTCGGCCAGTTCTGGTCCGGGTTCAGGTTGGCGAAGGGGTCGGTGTCGGTGATGAGATTACCAGGCGGGCTGGCCGCCAACGTATTCAAGACCCCCGCCTGCAACTGACCAGCAGAGGGTGTCAGTTGGGTTGGGTTGGTACAGCGGTCATTCTTCTGGTCGCTGCACGCAAAGACAAACGGGCTACCCGTTGTCTGGGTCACCAGGTTCGGATTGGCATTGGGATTGGTGATCTCGACGCAGACCGCGAAGTTGACGTTGCCGTCGCCGTTGGAGTCGAACAGGGCGCAGGCATCGCCGGTCGCGCCGGTGCCCGTCCACACATTGGTGGCGTCCCAACTCCAGAAGAGCTGGAAGTAGCTGGGGTCGCTGTCGTTGCGGCCCATCTGGGTCAAGTCGACCTGGGCCGAGTTCACGTCGTTGGCGCCCTGCTGGTCGATGACCGTCAGGAAGCCGGCCGGCAGGCTGACGTCGGCCGCGCGGGCGTCGAGCGGTTCAGGGGCCGACGCCGCCGGTGGGCCTGCGCCCGCCAGATTGCTGTAGGCGAACGCGCCGACCAGCAGCGCCATCAGCAGGCTGAAGATGAGGACGCGTGGAGTGCGTCTAGGCGTATGAGATGGCATGGCAGTCTCCTCCTTCTCAACAAGTGGCGACAATAGACTGCATCAACACCCAAGATGGGCAGCATTCACCGACAAACAAACAGGCCAATGCCGCCCGGTGTCTACCAGGCATTGCATTGGCCTTGTGGCCTATCTTCAGCGGCATCGTAGCCTCCTCCCCCCGCTGCAGCGACAGAGCTGCGGAGGCCAGGCTTCATCACGCCCCGGCCGGCGATGGCGATAGAGTATGGAGAGCTAGGATGGGGCGGATAGGACAAACGGTGCGGGGAGTCACAAACGCGGCAGCGGACCTGAACGTCCGCGTGTTTGGCCTCATCTTCGATTATGAGGGCTTTTGTCAATAATGTCAAGAGGCGAATTCGGATACATTGACCGCCGCTTACAACACCCCGTGAGTGTTGGCAGGTCTACATTTCGTGTCATTCCACCCTTCGACGCAGACCGCCGAGCGCGAGGGCCGCGACAATAGACACACGTTCCCCTTGCGGGCCGTCAACGTATCCTAAAGTACACACCCCCCCAGCCGTCCATCTTCACGCCGTCTTCACAACTCCGACCTCGCTGCTTTGGGCGCTGGCGGGGCGCTGCATTTGACTTTTTCCGACGCTATGGTAAAGTACGGTATACGAGTTCGGGGCTTTCCCCCCGTATACACCGGCCGTCTTGCTCGTCCAGCGGTCGACGCGTTCGCCCTGCCATGCTACGCCCCCATAGGAGTGTTCCATGCCGCCACGCCGCCGCCTCCTGGCGCTCGCGACCGTCCTTGTGCTGCCCATCCTCCTGGCCGGGCTAGCCTACCGCTGGGCCTTCGCCGCCCGCGCCACCCCCGACACGGCCATCGCCGACGCCGTCCAGCGTACCCGCGCCGCCGGCGCATACCACCTGGCCGCCGACGTCCAGCAGACCCTCACGCCGCGCGCCGCGCCCGCCACCATCGGCCAGCGCGAGCAGACAACGGGCCTGCGCGTCGAGGGCGACATGGTCCAGGCCCCCGGCCGCGAGCGGCCCGACGCCCGGCTGACCTTTGCCGCGGGCAAGGACGTCGCCCCCATCGAGGTCCGCATCGTCGACGGCCAGGCCTACGTCGGCTACGGCGGCCGCTGGCAGACCGTCAGCAGCCCCTTCGACGACGCCACCCCCGACGGCGACTACCTGGGCTACCTGGCCGCCGTCGTCAACGTCGCCCCCGCCGAGGCCGTCAAGACCGCCGGCGGGACCCTCGACCGCCTCACCTTCGGCGTCGATGGCCCCAAGTACGCCGCCTACCAGCGCGACCGCATGGAGAAGCTACTGGCGGGCCGCGTCCCCAACGGCGTCACCCTCACCCCGAGCGCGCGCCTGGCGGCTCTGAGCGGCCAGGGCGAAGTCTGGCTCGACGCCGCGGGCCGCATCCGCCGCGAGATTCTCGACCTCGTCATGCCCGGCCCCGACGGCGCCTCCGACGCCCACGTGCGCATGGTCATCGACTTCAGCCGCTTTGGCGACCACATCCCCCCCATCGACGCGCCGGCGTCGTCGCAGTCGACTCTTACCGCAGAGGGCGCAGCAAGCGCAGAGGAAATAAAGACTATCCCTCCCTCTGCGTCCTCTGTGTCCTCTGCGGTGAAGACGGGACCGTCCGCCGTCTGCCTTCTGTCTTCCGTCGTCTGCCTACCGCCTACCGCCTTCCCCCTGGCCCTGCAGGCCGCCATCGTCCTCCTCATCCTCGCCTTCTGCGCCGCCGTCATCGGCCACCGCCGCTTCCGCCGCCTGTACGCCGCCGTCGTCCTCGCCACCATCCTGTCGATGGTCAGCACGCCGCTGCTCAACGTCGGCCTGCTGACCCAGTTCCAGACCCGGCTGGCCGGCGCGTCCACCCTCAAGGACGCCCTCACCGACCTGGGCGCGCTGCCCCCTGACCTCACCGCAAAGGACGCCGAGGGCGCACAGGGAATGAAGACTATTCCTTCCTCCGCGTCCTCTGTGTCCTCTGCGGTGAGCAAGCCACCCGCCGTCCCCGCCTCACCCATCGTCCATCGTCCGTCGGCCACCGTCAATGCCGCCGCCGACCTCCACGACTGCCGCGTCCTGTACGCCGACCAGGGCGTAGCGGGCGACGCCGACGCCGACGGCGACGGCCTCGCCAACGCCGACGAGTGGTGCCTGGGCACAAGCTACACGGCCCCCGACACCGACAGCGACGGCATCACCGACACCCTCGAAGTCGCGGGCTACACCGACCCGCAGGGCAAGCACTGGCCCCTCGACCCCCTGCAGCCCGACACCAACCAGGACGGCCTGAGCGACGGCCAGACCTGCTCCGTCAACCCGGCGGGCACGGCCCTCGTCTGCCCCGACACCGACGGCGACGGCGTCCCCGACGCCTGGGACGACGACGTGGACGGCGACGGCGTTCCCAACCGCTACGACCTCTCGCCCTTCGGCATCCCCGACCCGTCCGACCCGACCAAGCGCGTCACGCCGCCCTACCGCCCGGCCCTCGACCTCACCATCGCCGGCGCGTACACCCAGAGCGTCGTCTACGTCGACCTCCAGGTTCAGCCCCAGAACGCCGCCCACCTGCGCTACGCCCTGAGCTGGCTCGACTGGCCCGACGACGACAAGGGCCAGATTCAGGACCTCAACAACTCGACCCAGGACGTCCAGCTTATCCCCATGCTGGAGTTCACGACGACGGTCAAGCCGAAACTCACCACCGAGTACGCCGTCAGCGCCATCACCGTCACCGCCGAGGCCAACACCTTCTTCCGCCTGTGGGTTCCCCTCCAGGCCGTCGCCGACGGCGGCCAGATCACCGGCTTCGGGACGCACAT
>CAZLBQ010000488.1:0-4761 GCA_964557745.1 uncultured Anaerolineales bacterium | reverse complement strand
GGCGAACGCCCAGTTCGGCGACCAGCCCGTCGGCCGCGTCAGCGGTACGGTATACAACGACCTCAACGGCAGCGGCGTCCAGGATGCGGGCGAACTCGGCATCAGCGGCGTATCCGTGACCCTGGTTGGCGCCGGCCCCGACGGCATCCTCGGCACGGGCGACGACACGACCTTCGGCACGACCACGACGGATACCAACGGCAACTACGCTTTCACCAGCGTCCCGGCCGGCCCGTACCAGGTCAAGGAAACCGACCCGAGCGGCTTCACCAGCACGACGCCCAACACCGTCCCGGTGAGTGTCCCGGCCGGCGGCAGCGCCGTCGCCAACTTCGGCGACCAGCAGACCGGCCGCGTGAGCGGCACGGTGTACAACGACATCAACGGCAACGGCGTCCAGGACCCCGGCGAGGCGGGTATCCCCGGCGTCACGGTCCAGCTGGTCAACCCCGGCAACGGGGCGGTCATCAGCACCGCGACGACGGACGCCAATGGGGACTACGTCTTCTCGCCCGTCAGCCCTGGCGCGTATGTAGTGCGCGAGTTGGATCCCGCGGGCTACGTTAGCACGACGCCCAATAACGTCCCCGTCAGCGTCCCCGCCGGCGGTAGCGCCAACGCCAACTTCGGCGACCAGCTTGTCGGAACCGTCAGCGGTACGGTGTTCAACGACTTGAACGGTAACGGTGTCCAGAACGCCGGCGAGCCGGGCATCGGCGGCGTCACGGTGACGCTCGTCGGCGCTGGCCCCGACGGCATCCTCGGCACGCCCGACGACACCACCGTCGGCACGACGACGACCACGGCCAACGGCGGCTACCTGTTCACCAACGTCCCGAGTGGGCCGTACCTGGTCAAGGAGACAGACCCGGCAGGCTTTGTCAGCACGACCCCGAACACTCAGCCCGTCAGCGTCCCGCCGGGCGGCAGCGCGAGCGCCGACTTTGGCGACCAGCAGAAGGGCGTGGTGAGCGGCGTCGTCTTCAACGACCTCAACGGCAACGGCATCCAGGATCCGGGCGAGTCGGGCATCGGCGGCGTCACGGTGACGCTGGCCGGCCCCGGCCCCGATGGTATCCTCGGCACGCCTGATGACACGACCGTCGGCACGACGACGACCGCCGGCGACGGCAGCTACCTGTTCCAGGGTGTCCCGGCCGGCCCGTACCAGGTCAAGGAGACGGACCCGAGCGGCTTCACCAGCACGACGCCCAACACCGTGCCGGTGAGTGTCCCGGCGGGTGGCAGCGCCAACGCCAACTTCGGCGACCAGCAGAAGGGGGGCGTGAACGGTGTCGTCTTCAACGACCTCAACGGCGACGGCATCCAGCAGCCCAACGAACCCGGCATCCCCGGTGTGCCCATCACCATCTACGGCCCCGGCCCCGATGGCATCTTGGGCACGCCCGACGACACGCCGGTCGGCTCGACGACGACGGCCGGCGACGGCAGCTATAGCGTCCCCAACATCCCGCCGGGTACCTACATCGTTAAGGAGACGGACCCGAGCGGCTACATCAGCACGACACCCAACACCGTGCCCATCACCGTGACGCCGGGCGGCAGCGCCAACGCTAACTTTGGCGACCAGCTCGTCGGTAGTATCAGCGGCGTCGTCTTCAACGACTTCAACGGCGACGGCATCCAGCAACCAGCCGAGGTGGGCATCGGCGGTGTCTCGGTGACCCTCTACGCCCCTGGTACCGATGGCATCCTGGGCACGCCCGACGACACCGTGATCGCCACCACGACCACAGCGGCTGATGGCAGCTACCTGTTTGCCCCGCTGCCCAGCGGCCCGTACCTGGTCAAGGAGATTGACCCGGCCGGCTTCGTCAGCACGACGCCCAACGGCGTGCCGGTCAGCCTGCCGCCGGGCGGCGCTGGCGTGGCGAACTTCGGCGACCAGCAAAAGGGCGTCATCAGCGGCGTGGTCTTCAACGACCTCAACGGCGACGGCGTCCAGGGGCCGAACGAGCCGGGCATGGGTGGCGTGCCGGTGACAATCTACGGCCCCGGTCCCGACGGTGTCCTCGGCTCGCCCGACGACACGGTTGTGGCCACGACGACGACAGCCGGCGACGGTAGCTACAGCGTGCCGAACATCCCCGGCGGCAGCTATCTAGTCAAGGAGACCGTACCGAGCGGCTTCACCAACACCACCCCGGTGGCCGTGCCCGTCTCGGTGCCGCCGGGTGGCAGCGGCAACGCCAACTTCGGCAACCTGGCCCCCGGTATGATCGTCGGGACGGTGACCAACGACCTGAACGGTAACGGGATCCCCGAGCTGGGTGAGCCGGGCATTGGTGGTGTCACGGTGCGCCTCATCGGCCCCGGCCCCGACGGCTACCTGGGCACCATCGACGACGTCCTCGTCGCCACGACGACAACGAGCGCCAACGGTGACTTTGCCTTCAGCGGCGTTGCCCCCGGCAGCTACCTCGTCCGCGAGACCGACCCGAGTGGCTTCGTCAGCACCTCGCCCAACGTCGTACCCGTCACCGTGCAGAGCGGTGGCGTCGCCAGCGCTTTCTTCACCGACCAGCTCATCGGGACCGTCAGCGGCACGGTGTTCGACGACGTCAACAACAACGGCGTCCAGGATCCCGGCGAGACGGGCATCGGCGGCGTCACCGTCGAGTTGCGCAACAACCTGACCAACGCGGTGATCGCCACGACCACCACGGCTACCGACGGGACCTACCTCTTCACCGGCGTACCCCAGGGCACGTACAAGGTCCAGGAGACGGACCCGCTGGGCTACGTGAGCACGACGCCTAACGTGGTGACGACGACGGTGCCGGCGGGCGGCGCGGGCCACGCCGACTTCGGCGACCGCCTGGTCGGGACCATCTCCGGTGTGTCCTACTTCGACCAGAACGGCAGTGGTACGCTCAACGTGGGTGAGCCGGGCCTGTCCGGTGTCACCATCAAGCTGTACACGCCAGGCCCGGACAACACCTTCGGCACCCCCGACGACGTCCTCGTGGCGACCACCACCACCGACCCCAACGGCGCCTACCTGTTCACGGGTCTGAGTGGCGGCTCGTACCAGGTGCGCGAGACCGACCCGGTGGGCTACAGCAGCACGACGCCCAACAACGTCGCCGTGACCCTGCCGGCGGGCGGCTCGGGCAATGCCAACTTCGGCAACACCCTGGTCGGCGCCATCACCGGCGTGGTCTTCGACGACCCGAACGGCAGCGGGACCCAGCAGGCCGGCGAAGCCGGCTTGGCCAACGTCACGGTGAAGCTGTACACCCCCGGCGGCGACGGGGTCTTCGGAACCCCTGACGATGTTCTGGTCGCCACGACCACGACGCTGCCCGACGGCACGTATCAGTTCCTCGGCCTGCCGGCCGCCACGTACCAGGTCCGCGAGACCGACCCGGCCGGCTTTATCAGCACGACGCCCAACAACGTCACCGTGCCGCTGCCGCCGGGTGGCCTGGGCATCGCCAACTTCGGCGACCAGCTAACCCTCCAGCCCACCAACGCGCTCCTGCTGTCCTTCGACGCGCAGGTGGCGAGTCGCACGGCGACGGTGCAGTGGGAGACGGCGACCGAGGTCAACGTCCTGGGCTTCCGCCTGTGGCGCAGCGACCAGCCCGACTTCGGCTACCAGCGCGTCAGCGGCGCGTTGATCCCGGCCGAGAGTGGCGGCCCCAACGGTGCGCGCTACGAGTTTGTCGACCCGAACCTGGAATACGGAACCTGGTACTACAAGCTGGAAGTTATCTCGACCAGCGGGCAGGTGTTGGCGGTGGCAGGACCGGCGACGGCCCAGATCGTCAACCCCGACAGTCTCCTGCGGTACAAGGTCTACGTGCCGTTGCTGCTACGCAGCGCGTCGGCTCGCTAGTCACGAGTTCCTGCCGCTGTTTCGCCGCTGGCGGTAAGGAATGAAATAACGTTCTACGCCCGGTCTGCGTTATATTACGTAGCGCTGACCGGGCGAGAACGCGGCGAAGATGGCCCGTTCGCACTTCTCGTCTGTCGAGATTCTGAAACCGAATTTCGGCGTGGTAGCGCAATGAGGGGGAACCGTGCACAGCACTGCACCTCGCAAACTACGATGGCTGGTCTTTCTGTTGGTCGCGCTCGCCTTGCTCTTTACGAGCCAGGCCGCGCGCGCCGATGAACCTGTGGATGCGCAAGGCCCAGCCGGCATTGACAGCGTCAATGCCCTCGGCGCCATCCAGGGTACCGTCTTCAACGACCTCAACGGCAATGGGGTCCAGGAAGTCGGTGAGCCTCCCTTATCAGGCGTCACGGTAAACCTGTTCGACGCCGCCACCAACACGCTCATTGCCACCACGACGACCGATCCCTCGGGTGGCTATAGCTTTACCAACCTCGTGCCGGGCAACTACATTGTCGACGAGGTCAACCCGCCCGGCTATGTCGATACGACGCCCGACCCTCAGGCCGTGCTTGTACCGTCTGGGGGTACGGCCATTGTCGATTTCGGCGACCGGCTCGCGACGCCGACATCCACTCCCAGCTCGACGGCGACTGCGACCACAGCGGCCACCGCAACACCGACGGGCACGGCGACGTCCACGCCGACCCCGACCAGCACGACGCCAGCGACGGGAGCGGTGACGGGCACGGTGTTCAACGACCAGAACACCAACGGGGTCAAGGACCCCGGCGAGACGGGCATCCCCGGCGTGACGGTCAAGCTCGTCGGCCCCGGCCCCGATAACACCTTCGGTACGCCCGACGACGTGACGGTGGCCACGACGACGACCGACCCGA
>CAZLBQ010000487.1:0-4775 GCA_964557745.1 uncultured Anaerolineales bacterium | reverse complement strand
GGGCGCGTGACCGAGGGGTGCGGGCGGAAGACGTTCATGGTGATAATCAGGCGGATGTTGGCCGCCTGAATCGCGGCCAGGTGCTCGGGTTCCGGCCACGCCGAGACGTACAGGTGGTCGGTGATCTGGGACAGGTGGGGCGGGGCGCTAGTGTCCACGCGCCGCCTCAGCCGTGGGCGGGTGGTCGGGGGCCGGCATCTCGTCGGGCAGGTTGCCCAGGATCAGGACGCAGACCACCGAGACGACACCCAGGATGACGGTCAGGACGAGGATGCCATCGACGCCGCGCCAGTCGGCGAAGCGGCCACCGAGGGCAGCGCCGATGGACTGGCCGAGGGCGAGGAGGACGGAGTAGAGGCCCATGATCATGCCGCGGTCGCGGGCAAAGCGCCGCGACAGGTCGGCCAGGTAGCCGAGCGCGGCGGGGGTGAAGCCGCTCTGAATGAGGATGCCGACGGCCAGCAGGACGAGCAAGGGGAGCATCGCCAGGCCCAGGTCACGCGGGACGTGGTTGAGGCCGTAGACGGCGGCGGCGGTGATGAACAGACCCATGCTGGAGAACAGCATGACGCGGGTGCGGCTGAAGCGGGTGAAGGTGAAGCCCCAGAACAGGATACCGGCGGCGAAGATGAAGATGAGGACGGCGAGGATGCCGCCGATGGAGGTGCCGGAGAAGCCGCCCATCAGGTTCTGCCCGCCACCGGGCCGCCGCGCGCCACTCATGAGGAAGGGCAGCAGGTTGAGCCAGACGCCGAGGATGGCGTTGACGGCCAGCCAGGCGGGCGCGAAGCTGAGCAGGTGCGGGTCGCGGAACAACCGCGCGTAGTCGCGGAGGCCGCTGTGGCCGTGGGCGGCGTGGGCCGTCTCGTGGACGGCGGACACGCCCCAGACGAAGATGAGCAGGCTGACGCCGTAGACCAGGCTGTCGAGGGCGAAGCCGACGTGGCCGAAGCGGTCCCACAGGATGCCGCCCACGACGCCGCCGAGGGCCAGGCCGCCGATCGTGGCGATCTCGAAGAGGCTGACGACGCGGCCGCGCAGGCGGGCCGAGACGTCGCTGGCGTCGGAGATGTAGCTGAGGGTGGAGGGGACCGAACTGGCGGTGGAGAGACCTTCGAGGAGGCGGGTGAAGAGCAGGAGGGGGATATGGGACGTGACTGACGTGATGAGGACGGCGACGCCGCCGAAGATCGGCCCCAGCATCATGAACAGCTTGCGCCCGTAGCGGTCGCTCCACGCGCCGAACACGGGCGAGGCGATGAGTTCCATGGCGTAGAACGAGGCGCTAAACAGGCCGACGACGGTGCCGGACACGCCCAGGGCCTTCAGGTACAGACCGACGAGGACGCCCATTGCGCCTGAGGCCGTGCGCAGAACGAGGACGGCGATCAGGACGGCGTTGAGCGAGCGGTTGGGGTCCGCGACGGCGGCGGGCTGGGCGGCGCTAGGCGCGGCGGGGGGCGGTGGTGTATCGGACATCCGTTCCTGCATGCGGGCCTCTCGACGGTTCTATGACGTGGCTTGTGCAGCGCATCCATTGTAGCACATCACCCAGGGGTTGTCACCCGCGTGGCGCAGTGTGTCACGCCTTGCGGAAGATGCGGTCAAGGATGGCCTTCTCGCGCGTCTCGATGCGGTTGAGGAAGAGGTCGGGGTTGGGCATCTTGCGCCAGGCGAGATAGCCGCGTTCGAGGAAGTCGTGCAGCTCGCCCCAGCCGAGGCGCTCCGCCGGCCCACGAGCGGCGCGGACGGTGGGTGCGATAAAGGGCAGGCGGCCCAGGCGCGCCAGGTCGCGGCCGACGGCGATGATGAGGTCGATCTGGCGGACGCGCTCGTCGTAGGACCCGTGACGGTAGGCCGCCTCGTACTGCTCCTCAGTAAAGCTGTCGACGCAGCCCAGGGCGCTCAATTGGGCGACCATCTCGTTCTCCAGCTTGTGCGTCAGGTCGTTCAACACGACGGTGTTCTGGAGGACGCGCAAGGCGGGGGCGGGCATGAACTTGCGAAAGAAATCGTAGAGGGCGAGCAGGTCGGCGTCGCGCTGGGAGAAGTCCTTGGGCGCGTAGATGTCGTTGAGGAAGAAGCGGGTCGCCGTGCCGTACTCTGGACTATTGACGAGGTCGGCGTGGGTGCGCGCTAGCCGCTCGCTCTGCCACTCGCGCAGGTAGCGTTCGAGGGGCGGCAGCGCCGCGGGGACGGGACGGCGGCGGCGAATGCCGCCGCGGCCGATGCCGAGAACGGCACGGACGGCGTGCTGGACGGTGGGGGTGTCATCACTCATAGGGGAAAGTATAGAGGGGCGGGCCGTCACCGCCAAGTGGGGCGGGTCTCGTGGAGCGCGGAGGGCGCGCCCTGCCAGCAGCCGACGTACCAACCGCCGATGGACGCCGATGAGCGCCGAGCAGAGAGGCAGAGAAAGCTGTCTTGCGCGTTAGGTCTTCATGATGCACAATTTACCCTGCCTGGCAAGGGGGGAGCGGCCAGGTGAGTGTCGCCGCATTTCGTTAGAAGTCCGTCACGTGTCCATCAGGCGCGCCGCGTGAACCTGCCTGGCCGCTCGACGTACTATCCATAACTCCCATCCCCTTTGGCTGCCACGCGTGACGTGGCCCAGCATCTAGAAAGAGTGAGCCGTGAACCGTCTCCTGAGCTTCGTGTGCGCCGCGCTGCTGCTGGCGCTGGCGGCGAGCGCCTCGGTTGCCCAGCCCGCCCACGCCGACGGCCCGCTGGCGCTGGCGTTCTACTACGCGTGGTTCGATGAGAACTCGTGGTCGCCCGACCAGGTTCCCGACTTCCCGACGCCGCGCTACGCCTCGCGGGACCGAGGGACCATCGAGCGCCACGTCAGCCAGGCGCAGAGCGCGGGCATCGACGCCCTGGTGCAGAGCTGGTGGGGGCCGGGCAACCCCACCGACGATAACTTCCGCACCCTGCTCGACGTGGCCAAGGCGAAAGGCTTCCGCGCCGCCGTCGACTTTGAGTTGACGTCGCCGTTCTACGGCGGCAACCGGGCGGCCATTGTCAACGGCCTGCGCAGCCTCATCCAGACCTACACCGGCCACCCGGCGTATCTGCGCTGGAACGGCAAGCCGGTGATCTTCTTCTGGAAGCAGACGATGCTGTCGGTGGCCGACTGGAACGCCATCCGCAACGAGGTCGATCCGGGCCGCACGACGATCTGGATCGCCGAGGGCGACAACGCAGCCTACCTGTCGCAGTTCGACGGCCACCACCTGTACTCCATCGCCTGGGCCGCTGACCCGGCCCCGCAGCTGGTCAAGTGGGGGGGCCGGGTGCGCAGCGCGGGCGACAAGCTCTGGGTGGCGACGGTGATGCCGGGCTACGACGACACGAAGCTGGCCGGGCAGCGCAGCGGCGTGTTCCGCCGCGACCGCGCGAACGGCGCGTACTACCGCGAGACGTTCCGCGGCGCACGGGAGAGCGGCGCGGACTGGGTCATCATCACGTCGTTCAACGAGTGGCCCGAAGGGACGTACATCGAGCCGAGCGAGGCGTACGGCGACTTCTACCTGAAGCTGACCGGCCAGTTGATCCGCGAGTGGAAGTCGGGCGCGGCGGTGCCGCCGCCGCCCAGCGACCCCAGGCCCGTCGCCAACCCATCCGGCTTGAGCGGGGCGCTCCTGGCCGAGGCGGAGCAGAAGCAGGTGCTCCAGTTCAACCCGAGCGCGGCCTTGCAGAAGCGCATCTTTGGCGACGGCTTCGTGCCCAACTCGGCGGAGTTTACCCAGACCGTCGACGGGCGGGCGTACGCCGCCCAGCGCGCTGAGAGCCTAGGCAGCGGCCAGGTGCGCGTCTACTACGTGCCCGTGGGCGACTGGAACAACGTCGCTTTTGTGGCGGGGGGCGGCGGGAGCCTGGCCGACGCGCTGCGGGGTCAGGCGCAGCAGAAGCAGGTCATCCAGTTCAATCCGGGCGCGGCGCTGCAGAAACGCATCTTTGGCGACGGCTTCGTGCCGAACTCAGGCGAGTTCAGCCTGAGCGTCGGCGGCGCGGCGTATGTGGCGCAGCGGGCCGAGAATCTGGGCAACGGCCAGGTGCGCGTCTACTATGTGGCGAACGGCGACTGGGGTAACGTGCGCTTCTTCACCCGCTAGGCGGGCGAGGCCCGCGCTTGCGTGGTAGGGGCGAGGCCTGCCTCGCCCCTACGGGACGATGTGGATATCCGTCGGTCGGTGGATGCACCTATCCACCGACCGAGGATTCTAGCTCCATCATCTGGTGGATTCGTCGTAAATTCATTGGGTGACGCCTTGACATTGCTCTCGCGCTATGGTATACTGCGAGGCGTGTGCAAAGGCTGAAGCGCCAGAGAGTGGGAGTACGTTATGCGGCGGATGGGAATAGGTCAAGTGAATTTCGTGTTCGGCGGCCGGGTCCATCCGGCCAGCCGCTGGCTTGATCCTACCCGGCGCCGGTGGGCGGGGCGATGACCCCTCATCGCTCGACTCTCCTGGCGCGTGGCCTCAGCCACGCGTTTTTTTGTCCTGGCGGCCCCGTGGCCGAGAGAGGAGGTTAGCATGACGTCGTTCGGACTCATGCGTCCCGGTCTGCGACCGTGTTATCAAAGTTATGGCATAGCAGCGGCAGCAGACCCGATTGACAACCCCAAACCCGCCACGCCTGGGCGGCCTCGACACGGCTAGACCGGTTGACCTCCCCACGCGTGGCCCACTGAGCGACGCGTGACCCCACGAAAGGGAGGTCTACCATGACTGGCCGTCTGTACGGATACGTATGTGACACGTGCGGCTTGC
>CAZLBQ010000486.1:0-4792 GCA_964557745.1 uncultured Anaerolineales bacterium | reverse complement strand
GACGGGCTGCGGGCGTGGCGCGGTCTGAGTCACGGCGGGGCGGCGGCCGGCGGCTGGCGTCGGCGCGCGGCGCGCGGGCTTGCCGCACTCCGGACAGGTCTTGAGGTGGCCCGAATAGATGTGGCCGTTCTGGCAGGTCCTGAGCGCCGCCTCCGCCTCGCCCAACGCCGCCTCCCACTCGACAGGCGTCGGGCGCGCGCGCGGGTCGCGGTGGCCGTCGACAAAGCAGCGCATCACCAGGGCGCTCAGAGCCGGGTGGAGCGTCGCCAGGGACGGGGTGTAGGTCGGCGGGGCGACGGGGCCGCTGGGCGACGGGGCATACGGGAACCAGCCGCGCGCGATCTTCTCGGCGACGGGCGGCGGGTCGCCCTGGCCCAACCACTGGGAGCGGAACGGGTGGCTGCCGCTCATGAGTAACTGGAAGATCAAGACGCCCAGGCCGAAGCGGTCGGCCTCGGGCTGGCGGACCTCGCGGTTGAAGGTCTTGCCCTGCAACTCCGGTGGGGTGTACTCGGGCTTGCCGACCGGGCAGGGGTAGAACACAATCTGCGCCGCGCGGTGCTCCTTGACCTGGAACGAGTCGGCGTCGATGAGGGTGACGAGGGCCGTCGGCGTGACCAAGACGTTGCTCTCGTTGAGGTCGCCCACGACGTAGTCGCCGGCGTGGACCGCCGCGAGGGCCGCCGCCAAGTTGCGGGCGGCGCGGTGCAGGTAGCGGGTATCGAAGCCGGGCAGGACCTGGGCGCGGCGGCGCGGGTTGAACACGTCGAACATCGGCACGGCGTTGCGCACCTGGGGCATCAGATAGCCCAGGAACGTGCCCTGTGCGTCGTAGACGAGTTCGCGCGGCCAGGCGATGGTCGGGTGGCTCGTCGGCATGGTGGGCGGGTTGCGGCGCATCCAGGCCAGCTTTGGCTCGTAGTCGGTGCGCAGCGGGGTGTAGACCTTGGCGAGCAGGCCCGGCTGGCGGTCAACCTCGAACACCGCGCCCTCGCCGCCGCGCGCCACCTGGCGCGACAGGGTATAGGTTAACTTGCGCGTGTCATGGACCACCATCAGACAACACCTTCCGCCTCAACCGCGGCTTCCGCCGCCTCCTCAGCCTCGACGGGGCACGGGACCCGCGCCGCCACCACCAGCGTCTTGTCATCGTCTGTCCGCGCGCTGACCCGCTCGGACGCCAGGAAGCTCGCCAGCGCCGCGTGAGCCTGCGCCCCGTCCTCCGCCTGGGCGGCGAAGGCCAGCAGCGGGCGGAAGAAGGGCGCGAAGGGCTGGTAGCCCGGCAACTTGGTCGCCAGGCGCAGCAGGCCGTCGGTCAGGACGGCCACCGTCTCCACGCGGCGCGGCACGACGTGCACGTCGACGTAGCGCAACGCGCCGGGCATGGTCAGGAAGAACGCCTCGTTGGCGTACTCCCCCCGCTGGGGCGACACGACGGCCTCCAGCGTCCCGTTCCCGTCGCCCGCCACCACCACGCCGTCGCCGATGTGCCCCACCACCAACAGGTCATCGGTGACAATGGCGCACGACAGAGTCGTGGCGAAGGCGCGCAGCGACTCCCCTGCCCAGCGGGCGTGGGTGACGAGGGCGTGACGCGTGTCGTCGAACGCCTCGCGCATCAGGAAGGCCCACTCCTCGGCGTCGGCGGGCGGCCAGTCGGGCAGGATGCCCCGCCACCACGTGACGAGGTGTTCGACGGCGCGCAGCGAGCCTTCGTCCGAGCGCGGCGCGGAGCCGGCCCCGTCCGCGACGGCGAGCAAGAGCGCGCCGCCGGGCAGGAGACTCCAGGTATGCGCGTCCTGGCAGGGCACGCCCCGCGCCAGGTGCGACGTCCCCTGCACTGAGGACCCGACGACACGCCAATAAGAAGACATGACCATTGGACGATGGACGATGGACGATGCGCCTGAACATGGTCCAGCGTCTATCGTCCATCGTCACTTCCTAGTGCGAGGTGTCCACCTGCGCCCAGCCGACGGGGGGCAGGGGGGCCTGCTGGCCAGGCTGCGAGTTGGCCACGACCGACAGGCTCTTGGACAGCCACTGGAAGAGTTCGCGGAAGGCCAGCCCCTTGAGCTTGACCGGATCGCGCTGCTCGGAGAAGCGCGCCAGCGTCTTGAGGTCGGCGCCCTCGACGGCGACGGCGTAGAACGAGATGCCCTTGCGCGCCTCCTCCTGCTTCACCTGCTCGGCCACGGCCTCCCAGCCGCTGTCGGTGGGGCGGCCGTCGGTGATGAGGAAGACCCAGGGGCGGAAGTAGTCCAGGCTGCCCTGCTTGTAGACCTCCTTGCGGTCGTGGACGAGGTCCAGGGCGCGGCGGACGGCCTCGCCCATGGGCGTCTCGCCCTGGGCTTCGAGCGTCGGGGGCTGGAAGCGGTCGGCGGTGACAAAGGCCTGCGCGGCGTCGAAGGCAACGGGGTTCTTGCCACCGCTGGTGACGTCGTACGCCTGGACCGTGCCGCCGAAGGTTACGACGGCCACCTCGACACGGAGGGCGGCCAGGGGGTCGCTCTTGAGGGCGCGCTCAAACTCCTGTAGGCCGGCGTTGAGTTCGTTGATGGGCTTGCCCGCCATCGAGCCGGAGGTGTCCAGCAGGAGGACGACGGGGCAGCGGGGTTCGGGGTTCTGCTCAAACTCTACCTGATCCAACAATTCGACAGTCATCTCAACCTCCCAGGGGCGCAACGCGCGCCATAGCAGCAAATTTATGTGGATTAGTGCAGTCACTACCAATACGTGAAATGCCGGGGGAGGTTGCAGCGAGGATGGGGCAGCTAGCGGAGGGCCGCCTGGCGCTGAAACACCAGGCTAATCCGGGCGAGGTTCGCTCAAGCGGGCTGGCGAGATAGGTCATGGAATTTTCACGTCCCATTTTTGGCTTTCCCGCCGCCTCAAACAAACTTCTTCGCTGACGCTCGGGCGTTCAGGCCCCAGTCCTCATGGACCGAACGGTAGGCTAAGTGGGGACTGCGGCCTAAACGCCGCAGCGTGAGTAGGCTAATCGTCACGTACGAAACTCAGGGCTACAGCATGTTCTCGGCCTTAGCCTGCAGCTCAAACGGGCGGGTCCCACGAGTCACGCTCCTGGTTGACATACTCCTGGGCGTCGATTCCTTCCCAGATTTCCTTGCCAAGCCCCCGCAGTTCCAGGATCGAGTGCTGCTTTGGCTCAGTCTCGATGCGGCGGCGGACGATGGCCGCCACCTCTTCCAGCAGACGCAGTTGCTCATCCGTCGTTAGCTGCTCGACCTGGCTCAACACCTGGCTGTAGCTCACGGCTGCCATAAAACCCCTCCTTGCCCTGTAGCCATTGGAAACACGTCTGCTTGCCCCCTCACGCCGCGACCGGCTCGCCGGCCACCTCGGCCTCGGCCATCAGGGCGATAAACTCCTCGGCGCTCGCGCAGGTCAGCAGACGGACGCGGTAGTCGGCCAGCGCCCGCAGGCTCTCGATGTAGCGCACGATGTGCTTGCGGAACAGGATCACGCCCAGGTCGGGACCGTAGAAGTCGAGGTTGAGGGCCAGGTGGCGGCGCACCAGGGTCGTCTTCTCGGCGAACGTGACCTGGTGCGGTTCCTTGCGGGCGAAAATCCACGGGTTGCCAATGGCCCCACGCCCAATCATCACCCCGTCACAGCCGGTGTGGGCCTGGATGCGGGCGATGTCGATCACGCTCGTCACGTCGCCGTTGCCAATCACCGGAAGCCGCACCGCCTGCTTGACGGCGGCGATGGCGTCCCAGTCGGCCGCGCCGCGATACGCCTGGGCCTTCGTCCGGCCGTGGACGGCGATGAGGCTGGCCCCGCTGTCCTCCAGGATGCGGGCGACGTCGAGGTAGTTGCGGCTCTGGTCGTCCCAGCCGAGGCGAATCTTGCCCGTGACCGGGATGGGCAGGGCGTCGGTCAGGCGGCGGAAGATACGGCCAATCTTGGCCGGTTCGCACAGCAGCCCTGCCCCCGCGCCGCGCCCGGCGATGGTCGGGACCGAACAGCCCATGTTGAGGTCGAGGATGTCCATGCCCAGCGGCAGCAGGCGCTCCGCCGTCGCCACCAGGCGGTCCTCGTCGCTGCCGTAGACCTGGAAGGTCATCGGGCGCTCGCTGGGGTCGAAGACGAGCTTGCGCGCCGGCTTCTCCGGCCACCGTTTGCCCTGCAGCTCGTCGACGTTGACAAACTCGGTGTAGCTCATGGCCGACCCCATCTCACGGCAGATGAGGCGGAAGGGCAGGTCGGAGAACCCATCCATGGGCGACAGGATCAGGTCGCCGTAGACGGGGATGTGGCGGACGCAGAAGGCGGGTACTTGAGTCATACCTCAAGTATAGCACATCGGCGCGGCCTACTCCAATGGCTCGGCGCTGGTATCGCTATGGCGCAAGACGCGGCGGGCAGCGCGGTTGATACGCAGGCGGAGCTGGCAGTGGGGATCGGGACAGGTGATGACCGTATCGGTGGTCATCCAGTCGGCGCGTTGCAGGGGGCGCTGCTTGGCGGGCAGGAGGGGCAGGGCGCTCTGCAGGGCGTACAGGCAGAAGGGCTGGCCCGGCGGCAGATAGAGCTTCCCGCCGCGCACCTCGAAATGGTCACCTACGGCCACGTCGCACGTGCACCGCTCGCCCACGCTCTCGACCACACACCGCAGGTCGTACAGGACAAACTCGTCGGGGGCGACGGATGGCTGACCCACGTCAGCGCTACCTGATTCGGTCATAGCAACCTCATTTTGGCTACGTCGGCAAAAAAGATGGCTCGCAGTGTCGATTTCGTCGTCTCCCGTTCGACCATTTCATAG
>CAZLBQ010000485.1:0-4810 GCA_964557745.1 uncultured Anaerolineales bacterium | reverse complement strand
GCTCCAACAGGACGCCGACGGTGTAGCTCTTGCCCGCGCCCGTCTGGGCGATGACCGCCAGGTGGCGGCGCAGGCCGTTGGGGTCACAGGCGACGCTCACCTTGGGACGGTTGATGAGCGAGCCGATCTCCATGCCGGAGCTGACGCGCGAGAAGAAGCGCCGCAGCAGGTCGTCGCTGGCCTTGTGGACCTCCGCGCCCGGCGACGCCGCGCCGCGCGGGTAGCGGACGATGTTGCGGCTGTCCAGGTAGCCCAGCACCTTAGCGGTGCCAAGGATGATGGGCGGCGCGGAGCGCAGACGGTTGAGGATGGCTTCGACCTCACCGTAGCTCATGCCCGGTGTCAGCAGCCGCGACGAGATGGTGAGGCCCGTCACCTGGGCCAGTACATCCACCTGCTGCATGTCCTCGCCGACGCGCTCGTAGAGGCCCTGGAGGACGATGTACTCCAGGCGCGGCGGCGAGATCTCGCTGTTGGTGACAAAGGTAAACTCGTCCGTCCGCACCTCACCCACGACATATCCTACTGCCGGCATACGCCCCTCCTGACGACCGCTGGCGACGACCAATGACCAATGACCCACGGCCTTCCGCCTTCCGCCTATGACCACCGACCACTGGCCACTGACCTCAGTATAGCCCAAAATGAGCAATCGAACAAGTGTGTAATATGGAACACGGGAGGGGAGAACACGGAGGCTTAGAACACGGATGAGCAGAATGAATGGATCAGAGACTATATGTCATGGTGGACAGTGCGGGCCGATTCTGATCCGCCTATTCTGAGTATCCGTGTTATCCCCCCTGTGTTCTATTTTGTACCGTATCCCCCGTATCTCTTCGACTACTATTGACGTCATGAGCTATGGGTATCCATGAATACAGTTCTATCGAGAGCGGGCGGGGTGCGCGAGGCATCCTCGCGCACCCCGCCCTTTTTGCTGCCGCCCGCCGCCCTATTTCCCTATTCGTCCCCCCAAACAAAGCGAAGGAGATTGGACCGTGAAGCGTCACCCCCCGCAGTTCGCCCTATTTGTCGTCCTCCTCGGCTGCCTGTTGGGCGTCCCATTGTGGGCGTCCGCCAACACCGCGCCGCCGACCGCGCCCGCTGCGCTGCCCGCCGCGCCCCGCACGGCTGACAGCGCGGGCCTGTGTCCCCTCAACGCGGGCGCGCCCCTGCCCTGGCAGGACCGCATCGCCAGCGACTCGACGCGCCTCGTCTACAACCCGACCGCCAACGAGTTCCTGCTGGCGGGCCTACGCTACGGCAACGACCAGTACGCCATCGACTTCTTCAGCCAAACCGTCACCGGGCTGCGCCTGTCACCGACCGGGCAGACCCTCAGCGCCGCCACCAGGCTGAACGTGAGCGACGAGCAGTTCGCGCCCGCCGCCTTCGCGTACAGCCCGCGCAGCGACAACTACCTCGTCGTCGCCGACGTCCTGAACCACAGCACGGGCCAGGACCTCCCCTCGGTCCTGCTGGGGCAGCTCTACTCGGGCCACCTGGCTCAGACGAGCAGCGTTCACTCAGTCGGCGGTTACCACCCCCAGGCCCCGTCCCTCGCCTACAACAGCGAGGACGACGAGTTCCTGCTCGTCTGGCAGGATGAGATGCAGCCTTTCGGCCCGACGCCTACCCTGTCGCCCGCCAACCCGACCATTACCCCGACGCCGACCCAGGGGACACCCGACCGCACCCCGTCGCCGCTAGTGCGCGGCCTGTACGCCCAGCGCCTACCCACTGTCGCTAGTGATACCGGTGGCGCGACGCTCCTGGTGCTGCCCCAGGCCGACGAGGGCGACCTGGCCGCCTCGCAGGTCGTCTACAACCCCCAGGCCCACGAGTACCTGGTGGTCGGCACGCGCCAGGGCCAGTTGCACGCCCAGCGCGTCGGCCGCGACGGCACTCCCGTCGGCGCGCCTGTCCAGTTGGCGGCGAGCACCCATCGGCCCGACCGGCTGCGCCTGGCCTACAACGCGGCCGACAACCAGTACCTCGTCGTCTGGTCGGCCGCCCAGGACGCCGCGACCCTGTCCGACGTCTACGGCGTCGTCCTCGCGGCGGACCTGGCCGTCCAGGGCGCGCCCTTCGCCCTCCAGGCGACAAGCGCCTACGAGCTGCCCACCGACCTCGTCTACAACGCGGCCCGCCACGAGTACGCCCTGGCCTGGTCGAGCCTGCCCACCGACGCCGTCGGCGCCTTCGTGCAGCGCCTGTCGCCCCAGGGCCAGCCACTCGGCGCGCCGTTCGCAACCGTGGGCGGTGTGGCGGCCATCGGGGCCGCCGCCAACGGCGATTACCTGGTCGTCGAGGACTTGGGCCGCCGCGTCCGCGCCCTGACCGTCGCCGAGACGTGCGCCGCCACCGCTACGCCTGACCCAAGCGTCACCCCGCTGCCCACCCAGTCGCCCTATATCCAACCCTTCACCCAGTTGACGGGCGAGATTGTGGACCTGTTCCCGAACTGGCCGGGCTTCCGCCTGACGCGGACTGATTGGACCATCCGTTACCAGGTCGGCGGTGAGACGCGCTACGCCATCGCCAAGATTCCCTACCTGGCCTGGGTGGACGAGCGGCTGGCCCAAGAGGCGCTGGGCGCCCGTGTCTTTGTGTTGGGGCGGGAGTCCTCCGGCGCGTTCTACGCCGACCTGGCCGTGATCTTCCCGTCCGGCGCGGCCCTGCCGACGCCGGAGCCGACGTACACGCCCACCGCCACGCCCAGCCACCCGGCGTGCTGGCTGGGGGAGAGTCCCTGGCTGCGCTGGCCGCAGTACACCGACACCGACAGTCTCCAGGTAGCCTACAACAGCCGCCGCGACGAGTTCGCCGCCATCACCACGCGCGACTACATCAGCGTCACGGGCGGCATCGTCACTGAGGAGATTCACCAGGTGTCGGGCCTGCGCGTGAACCCCAAGGGCGAGCCGCTGGTCACGGCGACGACGGTCATCAGCGAGGAGATCGGGGCGCGGCCGCTGATCGCCTACAGCCCGGTCAGTGACCAGTACCTCATCGTCTGGGGCCGCTACTACCGCACGCCGGAAGGCGGCAAGTCGCGCATCATGGTCCAGATGTTCAGCCCCGACCTGGCCCCCCTCGGCCAGCCCGTCGAGTTGAGCAGCCAGGGGACGTACAGTGTCTCCGGCCTCGTCTACAACGCCGATGACGACGAGTTCCTGGTGACGTGGCGCGACCAGGCCATCATCAACGACCCGCGTCTCAACCCGGCCATCACGGCCACGCCGACCCCGCAGCCGACCAACATGCCGCCCCTGGCCGACGCCATCCGCGCCCAGCGCATCGGCGGCGACGGGACGCTGCACGGCCCGACGCTGACCCTGGCGACCAACCCGCCGCTGTCGGGCGAGTTGTACCTGGGCCGCGTCGCCTACAACAGCCACGCCCACGAGTACCTGAGCCTGTGGGGGCGCAACGGCCATCTGGAGACGCGCCGCCTGAGCCGCAGCGGTGAATTCGTGGGCGACCCGACCATCCTGATGGACACGCTGCCGTCGTACGGCCAGCAACTCGTCTACAACAGCGTCGCCAACCAGTACCTGCTGCTGTACTCGACCTACCGTGAGGGCGAGGGCCGCCAGTTGCGCGGCATGCTGCTCAACGGCCAGGGCGGGCGGCTAAGCCAGTTCACGCTACCAGATACCCAGGACGACATCGAGGCGCGGACCGTCGTCTACCACCCGGCGGCCAACGAGTACCTGGTCGTCACCCGCCCGCGCCTGTTCCGCGTCACCGCCGACGGCGCGCTGCGCGGCCAGGTCGCCGTCAACCCGGGCGCCCTCAACGCGGCGCTCGACACGACGAGCGGGACGTACCTCGTCTTCGACGCCCACGGCTACCGCGCTATGCCCCTGGGCGTCAACCAGACGTGCTTCGGCCAGCCGCTGCCGACGCCAGGTCCGACCGACGTCCCACCGCCCCTGCCCGACGTGGTCGAATGGCAGGGCGCTATCGAGGCCCAGCGCAGCGTCGACGGCGTCACGCGCTGGACGATTGGTGGGCAGGAGACGGTCATCACGCCGCTGACGCGCCTGGACGAGGGCGCGGGCCGCGCCGTGGTCGGAGCCAACGTCGCTGTCACGGCGCGCCGCCAGGGCGACGAGCGCATCGCCAGCGCCGTCGTCGTCCAGCAGGCCGCCCCGCCCACGCGCGCCTTCTCGCTGTTCCTGCCGCACCTCGCGGTGGGACAAGCGCGCTAGGTCTTGGGACGATAGACGACGGACGATAGACAGCGATGGCTGTGTCTATCGTCCGTCGTCATTGGTCCTTCGTCTGCCGTCCGCCGTCTATCGTCCATCGTCCCGACTGTGGATAGCCCTGTGGACCGGCCAGGGATTGTTCAAGGATAGGCAGTAAGCGTTGTCCCCGCTCTCCGGCCCGGTTTTCCCCCACTCGAGACGGCGTCTTGTGGCGTTCGCTCTCGGGTGGGGCCTATTTAGGCAGTCGTGGGCCGCTGGGGAGGAGAAGGGAAGACGTTGTCCGGCGCTGTCCCCAGGCCGATTTCGGGGCGCGGGCTGCTCTCGCCCGCCGACCACCACCGGCTCCCTACCGGACTGTCAGGCACACCTAGCCCTTGCGTAGAACAGCCGTCCGGCCGACAATCCACATTTCCCCAGCCCCGACGATGACTAAAAATTATGATTCTCTGATGAGTCGGAATACAATCCGGTCTCACCCTTCGTCACCCTTGGACACGCGAGAACAAGCATGGACACCCAGAGCGCGCCCCGTCTCGGCTTCATGGACCTGGAAGGCACGTGGGTGCGCGGCAACGCGATTCGCCCCTTTG
>CAZLBQ010000484.1:0-4811 GCA_964557745.1 uncultured Anaerolineales bacterium | reverse complement strand
CGCACGCCCTCGGCCCGACGCACCCCCACGCCTTCGAGCCGTACGCCCTGTGCGCGGGCGCGCCACTCGCCGCCAAGGTCGCCCGCGACATGATGCTAAGCGACCCCTCCCTGCGTACCGTCCTGCTGGTCACGGCGTCGCGGGAAGGCGACCTGATTGACTACGGCAACCCGCGCACGCGCTTCATGTTCAACTTTGGCGCGGGCGCGGCGGCTATGCTCCTGCGCCGCGACTTCCGGCGCAACGCGGTGCTGGCCTCGGCCATCCTCAACGACGGCTCGCTGTCGGAGACCGTTGTCATGCCGGGCGGCGGGACGCGCCACCCCGACCGCGCCGACCAGCACGCCCTGGATGTGACGGACCTTGACTTCATGGGCGAGCGCCTCGGCCAGGTGTCACAGCCCAACTTCATGACGGTCATCCGCCAGGCGGTCGAGCGGAGCGGCTACACGGTCCAGGATATCGACTTCCTGGCGCTGACCCACATGAAACGCTCGGCCCACGACGCGCTCCTGGCCGAGTTGGGGCTGCGCCCGGACCAGGCGGTCTACCTGGATGAGTACGGCCACGTGCAGTCCGTGGACCAGCCGCTGGCGCTGCGGCTGGCCGAAGAGCGCGGCCTACTTAGGCCCGGCGCGCTGGCCGTGCTAGCCGCCGCGGGCACCGGCTACACCTGGAGCGCCACCGCCATCCGCTGGGGCCAGATGAAGACATTTTAGACAGAATTTACAGAATTGGCAGAATGCACAGAATGGAGTATTCAATTTTGTAAAGTCTGTTAATTCTGTCATAAAGGAGTAGGCTATGCCTTTTGCTAATGCTAATGGTATCCGCATCCACTATGAGGTTCAGGGGCAGGGCGAGCCGCTGCTGCTCATCGGCGGGCTTGGCTCGGACACGCACCTATGGGTGGCGCAGGTTCCCGACCTGGCGCGCCGCTTCCAGGTCATCACCTTCGACAATCGCGGCGCGGGCGAGACCGACCAGCCCGACGAGCCGTACAGCGTCGCCCTCTTCGCCGCCGACACGGCGGGCCTGCTCGATGCGCTCGGCATCGCTCGCGCCCACGTCCTCGGCGCGTCCATGGGTGGCTTTATCGCCCAGGAACTCGCGCTCACCTACCCCGACAAGGTGGACCGCCTCGTCCTGGCCTGCACCCACTTCGGCGGCCCCCACGCCGTCCCCATCCCGCCCGCCACGCTGGCCGCTATGCTCGACCGCACGGGCGACCCGGAGGTTGACCTGCGGCGCAGCTTCGACCTGTACACCCAACCTGGGTGGCGCGCCACGCACCCAGAGTTCATCGAGGAGTACGTCGCCTGGCGCGTTGCACACCCGCAGCCCGTGTTCGCCTACCAGCGGCAGGCGGCGGCGGGCCTGACGTTCAGCACCGAGGAGCGGCTGGGACAGATCACTGCGCCGACGCTTATCCTGCACGGTGAGGAGGACCGCGTCGTCCCAGTCGAGAACGCCCACCTGCTGGCGGCGCGCATCCCCCACGCCCGCCTGGTCATCTTCCCCGACGCCGGCCACCTGTTCACGGTGGAGAAGGCCGACGAGTTCAACCAGACGGTCATCCAGTTCTTGCAGGGACAGCCATGACCCTCGCCGTCGACTGGCTGGGGCGGCGGGCCAGGCTCTCGCCCCACAAGCTGGCCCTCATCGACACCATCACCAGCAGGCGTATCACCTACGCCCAGTGGGACGCCCAGGCCAACCAGACGGCCCACACCCTGGCCGACCTGGGCATCGGCAAGGGCGACCGCGTGTGCGTCCTGGCAACCAACTGCGTCGAGTACCTGGACATCTGGTTCGCCTGCGGCAAACTCGGCGCCATCCTCCAGAACCTCAACTGGCGGCTCGCCGTGCGCGAGTTAAGCCTCCTCATCCGCGACGCCACGCCGCGCGTTCTCATCTACAGCGCCGACTTCATCCCGCAGGTCAACGAGCTGCGGGCCGAGTGGGCGGGCCTGCGCTACCTGGCTCTCACGGACAAGGCCGCGTCGGGCGACCTGGTCTTCGCCACCCGCATCCGCCAGCCCACCACGCCACCCAGGCTGCCGCACCTCACCCTCGACGACCCGTGGGTCATCTGCTACACAGGTGGCACAACTGGGTCCCCCAAAGGGGCGATCCTGACCCACGGCAACATCACCTGGAACGCCATCAACACGGTGATGAGCTGGGGCCTCGCTCCCGACGACACAGCCCTGCTCAACTCGCCGCTCTTTCACACCGGCGGGTTGAATGTGTTCACCGCGCCCCTGGTCCACATTGGCGGCACGTCCGTCTTGTGTAAGGGCTTCGACGCCGACCAGGTGTTTGACCTGGTCGATAGCCGCCAGATCTCCCTGCTGTTCGGCGTGCCGACGATGTTCATTGTCCTCCAGCAGCACCCGCGCTGGGCGACCACCGACTTCTCCCACCTCAAGCTCGTCATCAGCGGCGGCGCGCCATGCCCGCTGCCCGTCTTCGAGCGTTTCTGGGCGAAGGGTATCGACTTCAAGACGGGCTACGGTCTGACCGAAGCAGGCCCTAACACGTTCTGGCTGCCCCGCGAGGACGTACGCCGCAAGCCGGGCGCCGTCGGCCACCCCCTGTTCCACGTCGAGGTCAAGCTGGTCGACCGCGACGGCGAGGACATCGAGGCGTCCAATACGCCCGGTGAGTTGCTGATTCGCGGCCCGCACCGCTCGCCGGGCTACTGGAACAACCCGCAAGCCACGATGGACGCCATCGACACCGAGGGCTGGCTGCACACGGGCGACCTGGCCCAGCGCGACGACGAGGGCTACTACAGCATCGTCGGGCGCGTCAAGGACCTGATTATCTCGGGCGGCGAGAACATCTACCCCGCCGAGGTCGAGAGCATCCTGCACAGCCACCCGTGCGTCGCCGAGGCGGCGCTGATCCCCGTCTCCGACGTGAAGTGGGGCGAGGTCGGGCGGGCGATTGTCGTCCTGCGCGAGGGCGTCACCGCCACGGAGAATGACGTGCGCGACTTCTGCCGCGAGCGCCTGGCCGCGTACAAGGTCCCCAAGTCCGTCGTCTTCGTCCGCGACATCCCCAAGACCGGCGCCAATAAGGTCGACAAGCAGCGGCTGGTGGAGATGTACGGGTCTTCATCGGCCCAGGAGACCCCATGAACCTCGGCATGCTCTTGCCCCGCCACGCGCGCTATCGGCCCGACCACCTGGCCCTAGTCTTTGAGGACACGCGCCTGACCTACCACCAGCTCAACCAGCGCGTCAACCGCCTCGCCAACACTCTCCAGGCCCTCGGCATCGCTAAGGGCGACAAGGTCGCCACCATCCTGCCTAACTGTGTCGAACTACTCGATGTGTACTGGGCGTGCGCCAAGATCGGGGCCGTCGTCGTCCCGCTCAGCCCGCTGCTGCGCGCCGACGGCCTCGCGACGCTGCTGCGCGACTCAGACACCGTCGCCGTCGTCGCCGACGCGGCCTTTGTGCCCATCCTGGACACCATCCTCCCCACCCTGCCCGCCCTGGCCGCCGACCACGTCCTCATCGTGGGCGAGAATGTGGGCGGCTACCCGAGTTACGCGGCGCTCGTCGACGCGGCGCGCGCCGCCGAGCCAACGCCGGTCGCGATCAGTGACAGCGACCCCTACAACATCATCTACAGTAGCGGCACGACGGGCCTGCCCAAGGGCATCGTCCTCACCCACGGCGCGCGGGCCACGTACTGCCTGGCCTTCGCTGCCATCTTCCGCATGCGACCGGAGAGCGTCATGCTCCACGCCGGGTCGCTGGTGTTCAACGGCGCCTTCGTCACCCTCATGCCCGCGCTGGGGCTGGGCGCGACGTTCGTCCTGGTGCGCCAGTTCCAGCCGGAGAGCTTCATCCAGGCGATTGAGCGCGAGCGGGCCACGCACATGATGATGGTGCCCTCGCAGATCATCGCCCTGCTCAACTCGCCCGCCTTCGACGCCGAGGCGCTGCGCTCGCTAGAGATGCTGTGCACGGTCGGCGCGCCGCTGCACAAGGAGCACCGCGAGGCACTCAACCGCCGCCTGCCCGGCGTCTTCTACGAGCTATACGGTATCACCGAGGGCTTCACGACCATCCTCGACAAGTACGACTACGCCCACAAGCCGCTGTCCGTCGGCAGCCCGCCGCCCTTCTACGACATTCGCATCGTGGACGAGGTCGGCGACGAGGTCCCGGCCGGGACCGTGGGTGAGATTGTGGGCCGCAGCCCGATGATGATGACCGGCTACTACAAGCGGCCCGACCTGACGGCCCAGGTGCTGCGCGACGGCTGGCTCCACAGCGGCGACCTGGGCTACCTGGACGAGGACGGCTACCTCTACCTCGTGGACCGCAAGAAGGACATGATCACGTCAGGCGGCATCAACGTCTACCCGAAGGACATCGAGGAGGTGGCGGCGCAGCACCCGGCGGTGCGCGAGGTGGCCGTGTTCGGCGTGCCCGACGACAGGTGGGGCGAGGCCCCCGTGGCGGCGGTGGTCCTGCGCGAGCCGGGCAGCGTCAGCGCCGACGCGTTGCGCGCCTGGATCAACGAGCGCGTCGCCGCCCGCTACCAGCAGGTGCGGGAGGTCATCCTGATGGACGACTTCCCGCGCAACGTGGCGGGCAAGACGCTCAAGCGGGTCATGCGTGATCCATTCTGGCAGAAACAGGGAACTAAGATATAATGGACGGCGCCTGCCTATGCGGTCTGGCCCAGACGCGCAGCGCATGGTCAAAGGCATGGCTCAATCTCAGGAGGCGAAGGAGAAACCCACCATGAGAGTCCCACGGATCACCCTGCTCGGACGGCTGGCGTCG
>CAZLBQ010000483.1:0-4847 GCA_964557745.1 uncultured Anaerolineales bacterium | reverse complement strand
AGTCCCGCTACGACCTTTTCGAGAAGGTTCTTGATTTCACGACTGCCCAGGCCGCGCGTAACCGTTGCGTCGGCAAGGCCCTTCCTGCGCCACGTCTCCAGCAGCGCCATGTAGAGCGGGCCGCCCTGCCAGCGGTCGGATTCGCCCAGATAGATTGTCACCCGCTTCGCTGCCCCTACCATCGCCCTCACTCCTGCCTGCTCACCCTTGCTACTCACGACCGCCTTCTGCCTTCTGCCTTCTGCCTTCTGCCCTCTTGCCCCTTGCCCCTACCCCCTACCCCTTGTTCCTTAGCCCCTGTCCCTTGCCTGCTTAGTCCCTATCCCCACCCCTTGCCCCTGGCCCCTAACCCCTGTTCATAGCGCCCGCGCCAGCAGCACCCCGGCCAGCGTCGCCAGCACCCCCAGCGCCATGGTGCCCACCAGGTTGACGGCGGCGGGCCACCAGCCGCCGGTATTGAAGACGGTCCACGTCTCGTAGGTCAGCGACGAGAACGTCGTGTACGCGCCGCAGAAGCCGACCGCGACCAGGAAACGCAGGTTGGGGTCGGCCAGGACGCGCTCGGTGGTCAGGGTGACGAAGAAGGCCAGGATGAAGCTGCCCGAGACGTTGATGACCAGCGTCCCCAGCGGGAAGGCCGCCCAGCCGTGGTCGGCGAACCAGGTTTGGACGAGATAGCGGGCGTTTGCGCCCAGGATCGCGCCCAGGCTGATGAGAAGGTACTTGGTCAAACTCCCCCCTGGAGAGAAGGCGGCAAGCAGAAGGCAGAAGGCGGAAGGCGGAAGGCGGAAGGCAGAAGGCGGAAGGCAGAAGGCAGAAGGCGGAAGGCGGAAAGCAGATGGCAGCCGCCTACCCCCTAACCCCCAGCCCCTAACCCCCAGCCCCTGGCCCCATCCCCTAGCCCCAGCCCCTGGCCCCTGCCCCCTGTCCCCTGTTCCCTGAATCGTACTGATTCCGCTTCATTTCGGCAAGGGTGTACAATGGGAGCAAGGAGAACCGGCCATGACAGTTGAAGTCAAGAGCCAGGCCGACGCGGCGGGGCGCAGCCGCCTGGCGTACCAGTTCATCACCCTGATGGGCATTGTCAGCTTCTTTGGCGACATCACCTACGAAGGCGGGCGCAGCATCGCCGGGCCCTACCTGGCGACGCTGGGTGCGAGCGCGGCGATGGTCGGCTTCGCGTCCGGGCTGGGCGAGTTCGCGGGCTACGCCCTGCGGCTGGTCTCCGGCTACGTCGCCGACCGCACCCGCGCCTACTGGGCCGTCGCCTTTGTCGGCTATGGCCTGCTGGTGGCGATTCCCCTGCTGGCGTTCACCCAGCGCTGGCAGGTCGCGGCGCTGCTCGTCATCCTGGAACGCGTCGGCAAAGGTATTCGCACCCCGGCCCGCGACACGCTCCTCTCCCACGCCACGGCCCCCGTCGGGCGCGGCTGGGGCTTCGCCATCCACGAGGCCATCGACCAGTTCGGCGCCGTCATCGGGCCGCTCATCTTCACCGCCGCCTTTCTCCTCGGCGGCGGCTACCGCCAGGGGTTCACCTGGCTGTGGCTGCCCGCCCTTGCCACCCTGGGCGTCCTGTCCCTGGCCCGCTGGCGCGTTCCGCACCCCGAACTGATGGAAGACGCGCCGGTTCACAAGGCAGCCGCTGGCGGAGGCTGGGGTGGCCTGCCGCGCGTCTTCTGGGTGTACGGCCTGTTCATCTTTCTGACCGTGGCCGGCTTCGCCAACTTCCAGCTCATCTCCTATCACCTGAGCATCCAGGGCGTGGCGTCCGAGGCGCTCATCCCGCTGCTCTACGCCGTCGCCATGGGTGTCGATGCCATTGTCGCCCTCATCATTGGTAAGACCTATGACCGCATCGGCCTCGGCGCGTTGAACGCCCTGCCCTTGCTCGCGCTGCCCGTCCCCCTGCTGGCGTTGACCGGCTCGCTGCCGCTGGCCGTCGTCGGCATCGTGGCCTGGGGCGCCGTCATGGGCATCCACGAGACCATCATCCGCGCCGCCATCGCCGACCTGACGCCCCGCGAGCGGCGGGGCATCGCCTACGGCCTCTTCAATACAATCTATGGCGGGGCGTTCTTCGTCGGCAGTACGGCGATGGGCGTGCTGTACGGCATCTCGCCGCTGGGGGTGGGCGTTCTGGCCGTGGCGCTGCAAGTGCTGGCGCTGGTCGTGCTGCGTCGGATCCGCGGGGGCGCGGGGGAGGGATCGACAGGATGAACGCTCTGGCAGGCATTTGGACCACGAAACGCGCTGAAACGCGCGGGATGCACGGAAGAGTAAGGGCCAGACAGGGCCTCTCCGTGTTTTCCGCGCTCTTCCGTGCCTTCCGTGGTCTGGAGCTTTCCTGTTATGCCATCATGTCCATTCCTGTCGGCTGGAGGGCTACCGCCCGACAGGCACCCCCGCGCTGACGGCGCGCGTCGACATAAAGATGTCGCTGAAGCGCGCGGCCGGCGTCGCGAAGCGCGTGTCGACCCACGAGCCGTAGATGTAGCCGCCGTTGACGGCGATCTGGTCATAGTCGCCCATGAACAGACCGCCGCGGAAGGCCAGGTTCAGGTCGAACGCCTGGCTAGAGAGCTTCGTATCGGTGAAGGTCAGCGTGCCGCGCTGGGCGACTGAGAGGTAGCGGTTGGTGAGTCGGTCGGCCGCGTCGTCGCGGCGGTCGTAGTAGGCGACGGCGATGAGGCCGTTGTCCGAGACGGCCACCCACGGGAACCACTGCTGCTTGCGGTTCCCCTGCGGGTCCTGGTTGACGCGCGCCGCTGGCGTCCACGTCTGCCCGCCGTCACTCGACTTGACGATAAACACGTCGACGTCCATGACCGGGTCGGTGACATAGGGCGACTCCGTGGCGATGTTGAAGCGGTCCTTGAGGACGCCACGCACGCCGTTGCGGTTGTCGCTCAGGACGTAGTACAGGTCGCCCGTCACGGGATCAATCGCCAGCGCGCCGTAGGCGTTGACGCGGAAGCACGAGTTGGGGAGGCGGGCGCGCGTCGACGGGCCGTCGGGGCAACTGGGGCCGTCGACGTACAGGTAGTAACCCGGACTATCGTAGACGTCGGCCGCCTTCCACGGCCCTTCCCACGTCTCGCCGCCGTCGCGGGAGCGGACCAGAAGCACCTGGTTCTCGTCGGGCGTGTCGCTGTTGCGGAAGGCGACGTAGACCGTCCCGTCGGGGCCGACCACCGACGTGGACCCCTGGTCGTGGTCGCACGGGCTGACGACGCCGGTCCCGTCGCCGTCGCACCATGCCGACGCGCCGCTGATCTTCTTGGGCGTGGACCACGAGACGCCGCCGTCGCTGGAGTGTGCCTCGTAGATGGGGTTCTCGCCGGGGGCGAAGCGCGTCCACGTCACGTACAGCCGCCCGCTGTAGCGCCCGGTGGTGGTGTCGATGGTCAGCCACTCCTTGTCGTGGGTGATGGAGGTGGCCGGGTCACTCTCGTAGGCGACGACGTAGCGATTCGCGCCGGGGACCGCGCCGAGGGTCGGGCGCGTCCAGGTGCGGCCGCCATTGGTCGACGCGCTGACGACGATGCCGTTGCGGCCCGTGGTGCGGATTGAGCCGCTGGGGGTGACGTCCTCGCGGACGAAGTGCAACTGGGCGAAGTAGGCCGTCCCGTCGCGGCCAAAGACGACGACCGGGTCGCCGCCGCCATCGGGGACGCGGCCGTTGTTGGCGAGCCGCCCGGTGCGGCTGATGGGCAGCGTCGCCATGGGCACCAGCCCCTTGACCCACGTCCGCCCGCCGTCCTGGGTGACGGCGTAGCCCGTCATGCCGAAGCCCAGGTGGTAGTCGTTCATGCCGACGATGACGTTGAGCGGGTTGGTGGGGTTAACGGCGATGGACGTCTCGTTGTGCGGGTTGAGGCTCCAGTCGGGCGCGGTGGTCATAACATCGCGCAGCGGGCCACTGACGGGGGCGACCGAGTTCAGTTCAAGGGCGGTGTTACCCTTGTCGTCCTTGTGGGTCAGCGCTGCGCCCCGCGCGGCGGCGGCGGCGGTCAGCGCCTCGGGCGCCAGGGTCTCGCGCGCGTCGAGGCCGGCGCGGGCCAGTTCAATGACGCCCGACAGGGCGTCTTCCTTCAAGCCACGGGCGGCGGCGGTTTTGTCATGCGCGGCGGCGCGGCCGTTCAAGACGAGGACGGCCAACGCGATGAGGAGCAGCATGCCCACGAGGGGCAGCCGGTGGGTTCGAGACATGGGACTCCCTCCAGGGATGGCGTTGCGCCGCGACGGGTGAGCCGAGGGCGGTCGCGACGCCTGGCAAGTGCGCGGTGAATGGGCCGTTCCAGGACGAGGACTCGCGTCCAGCGATACGCGCCTCCTTTCAGAACAGCGCTGGCCAGGCGGAGGGAGAAGGAGATCTGTCGGGGGATGGCGGGATTGTACACCCGGGGTGGAGGGGTGTCAAACGAGGCCGGCGGGGGTCGGGGCGTACCAATGGCCGCCCCGACCCCCAGGGGAGACTTAGCGGCTGCCGGGCGCGCCGCTGCCCACCAGGGCGAAGCGCGTGGCGATGAACACGTCCGCGAAGGGGGTCGCGTTGGAGGCGAAGCGCCCGTCGGTCCACGAGCCATACAGGTAGCCGCCGCGCACGACCACCTGGTCGTAGTCGCCCATGAAGCAGGCGCAGCCGTGGGTGTAGTCGGGGTTGGTGGCCTGGCTCGTCAGGCGCGTGTAAGTGAAGGCCAGGCTGCCGCGCTGGGCGGCCGACAGGTAGCGGTGGTAGAGCTTGGCATAGCTGTCGTCTGTGCGGTCGTACTAAGTGACGGCGATGGGCCCGTTCTTGGATACTTCAACCAACGGGAACCACGGCCTCTCGCGGTGGCGGACGG
>CAZLBQ010000482.1:0-4849 GCA_964557745.1 uncultured Anaerolineales bacterium | reverse complement strand
AGGAACCTCCACCAAAACCCCCGTCTCGACCTCTAGACAGGTAATTGACAAAGAGGTATACTGGCGCTATCCCAAGGGCCTGCATCTAGAGCCCCGGCCCCTGGGATGCCAGGCGCGGCGATGCGCCCGGACTGGTCACCCAGAAAGGAGATACCAGACATGAAGCGTCGTCCGCTGATGGTCTTTGGTCTCCTAGCCCTGCTGGCGCTGGTGTGCTGTGCTAGTGGCGCAGCGCAGGCGGCCGCCCCTCCCGACACCCCTCTCTCCCTGACGGGTGCAGCGCCCGGACAGGCAACTCTCTTGGGGGACAGGCAGAACGTGGACCTGCTCGGTCAGATCGGCGGCGCATTCTCAGCCGTCGCGATCCAGGGAGTCTATGCCTACGTGGGAAGCGGGCCACGTCTGGTCGTGCTGGACGTCACACCGGATCGGGAGCCGACGAAGGTAGGGGAGACGAGCCCGTTGGCGACCTGGGTCAGCGACATAGCTGTCGTGGGAACCTACGCTTATGTGGGTGTCGGCCAGGATGGGCTACGCGTCATCAATGTCGCCAACCCCAGCGTCCCGCTGGTCATTGGCTCCTTCACCGGTGGCTCGGTGGGCGCCCTACAGGTTGTCGGCCATTATGCCTACGTCGTCGACAGCGGCGCCGGTCTGCGCGTCCTCGACGTGGCGGATCCTGCCCATCCCACACAGGTCGGCGTCTACGCCGCCTCGTATCCGCGCGACGTGACCGTTCTGGGCCACTACGCCTACCTCGCGGGCACGTATATGGGTCTGAACATCGTCGATGTTGCCGACCCGACCCGGCCGACGCTGGTCGGCTCTTACCAGGCGAGCTTTGCCTCCAGCGTGGAGGTCGTTGGCCATTACGCCTATCTTCTTGAAGGGTCACTTGACATCCTCGACGTGTCCAATCCGGCTGCACCTGTTGAGGTAGGCTCGTACACGAATATGCATGGCACGTCGCAAGTCCACGTGGCTTTCGGCCTTGCGTACGTCGTCTACCGCGGCGGGTTGATGCTTCTCGATGTGTCGACGCCCGAGTCCGTAGCGTTCGTCGGGGACTACGGCCTGTCAGACGCCGTGGGTGTCGCCGTGGCTGGTCAATACGCCTACCTCGTCGCGCCGTCTGTCATGGCGGTCCTCGATCTCGACGAGCCTAATCAGCCTAACCGCATCGGTACGTATACGTCGTTCGATCGGGTCTCGGCCGTCGCTGCCGATGGCCGCACGGCCTACGTCGCCGCGGGGCAGGGGCTGTACCTCGTCGACGTGTCCAGCCCTAGCGCGCTCGCTCAGACCGGGTATGTGTGGGATCGCTACGATGCGGAGGATGTTGCCCTGTCGGGGAACTACGCCTATGTCGCCTTTGGCGACGATGGATTGCACGTGGTTGATGTCTCTACGCCTGGAGGCAGAACTGTGGCATCTGAGTCCGGCAGCTCTGTTCGAGGCGTCGCGATCGCCGACCAGCACGCTTATGTCACGGGCTTCACCTCGCGCCTGCGCGCCCTTGACGTCAGCACAGGCTGGCCCCGCCAGGTGTCGCCTACCCTCCCCGGTAAGGGGTATCGGGTCGCCCTGATGGGCCGGTACGCCTACGTCGCGGCCTTTGACGATGGAGTTCGTATCGTAGACGTGTCGGACCCCGCCCACCTGACCGAAGTTGGCTCCTACACGCCCACTGGCTCCTCCAGTTCGACCGCCTATGATGTCGCAGTCGCAGGTCACTACGCCTACGTCGGGCTCGGCTCGGGTGGGCTAGACATCGTCGACATTACTAACCCTGCCGCTACGGTGCAAGTGGACCGGTATAACCCCCCAGAGGGGGCAAGCGTAGAAGGTATAGAGGTGGTCGGCCGTTATGCCTACCTTGCGAGCCGCGCTCTTGGCTTGCGCGTCGTCGACGTCATCAACCCGGCCAGCCCGGTCGAGGTTGGCTTCTTCACCGGCTTCGGGCGGGCCACATCTGTAGCGGTGAAGGGGGATACGATCTACGTGGGGACCGTCAGCGAGGGAATGTGGCTGCTCCGCTTCACAGGCGCACCGCACCTGGTGACCTCGGCGTTCCGGCCGTTGCCCAATGGCTACCGTTTTGCTAATGCCAAGGGGCACGCCTCATGCGCCATCCTGCGCGACGCCTTCAAGCCCGGCCAGGTCGACCCGACGTGTTATCTACTACCAGGGAGGGCTGACTACAACGCTACTGTGAAGAAAGTGGAAGGCGGAAGTTGCTTCGGCATGTCCCTGTCAAGCGCCCTCCTCTACGAAGGCTGGGCCATACCGTCAGACTTCTTGAGCCAACACCACGTCGCTCGGACGTGCGATCTGCCCAGCCCCTGTCCGGGTGGAGCAGAGGGTTGTCGCGACTCAGGATGGGATGCCACCGCTGTGGCAGACTTTATCGTTCGCCACCAAGCCTACGGCCTCGGCCATCAGTACCAGGCAAATCGCCTGGCAACTCAGCAACGCGGCCTGTCCGAGACGGTGCGACTGATTACCCAGAGCGTTGACGCCGGCCTGCGTGACCCGTATCTCATCGAGGTCTGGGGTTCGTACCGTGGCACGTGCGCCGGTCACGCCCTCGTCCCTTACGCCTATGACCAGAGTGGCGCGCGCACCAATGTGTATGTGTACGATCCAAACCACCCGGCTGGGACAGATCAGGTGGTCACGTTCGACATGTCGGGCCCTGGAGCCTGGCGCTACGACCTGAACTTCTCGAAGCTCGCCAGCGAGACGATTGTTTGGCAGTCAGGCGAGCAGTGTGCGAGTGTTGCTGTTACACCCGTATCCCTCTTCAAACAGAAACAAGATGCCCCCTGGTGGCCGTTCCCATCGGCGGGGAAAGGGGACGCCGCCGCGACCCAGCACTACGTTACTGCCCGCGGTGATGGCGAGCTCCTGCTCACCGACAACCAGGGCCGCCGCCTGGGCTTCCAGGACGGCGCCTTCTTCGACGAGATCCCCAACGCTATGCGGGACATCCCGCTAACGGGTGTCCTGCCCGGTGTCACGCCGGACTACCCGGACAGCTACCTGCTGGCCACGGCCACTCCCTTCACCATGTCGTTCCAGCGCGGCGGCTCCGGCCCTCTACAGGTGACGGACATAGCGCCAGGGGGTATCGCGCAGATCGCCGGTTGGGGCCAGCATCTCAGCACCGACGTCATCCATACCGATCCGGCTCTGCGTAGGGCCTCAGTGACGGCTGGCAGCCCAGGCAGCGACCGGTCCCTTCGCCTCGTGGCCGTAGCCCCTAACCAGGTGACGAGCGCCGAAGTGATGGACTTCAGCCTGGGCGGGCAGCAGACGGCGGCTCTCGCATTTGGCGATCAGAGCAGCACGCAGGACTCTGTGCGGTTCACCAGTGGCAGCGCCGGCCAGTACCGGGTATGGCTGGCACGGCAGGCGGGGGCCGACCTGACCGAGTTCCGAGCTACCCGAATCCCCCTCAACGCTGACGCCACGCATACCCTGAGTATTGACTGGGCCAATCCCGGCGTCGTCCGACTTGAGGTCGACGACGGCAGTGACGGGACGGTCGACCGCACTATCGCGTTGACTAATGAAGCGGGCCGCTACAAGATCGCGCTGCCGGTGATCATCCAGAGCTTCTCGCTATCTCACGCTGGCCCCTGAGAGTAGGCGAATCACCGCCGCTCCCCCATGGCTGTTTCAAGCACCCTCCGCACCTCCTCGAACACTGCGACTGTCTCGGCTTCGGGTGGATAGAGGCCCGGGTCGTCGGCCGGATTGCGCGGGTCGTAGTAGACGGTGTAGAGGGCGTGACGGAGGCGGCGGTCTTCCCGCAGCAGCGCGCCCATGTCCCCCAATTGCTCGTAGCAGTGGTAGAGATCGCGCACCACGTCCTCCAGCAGCGGCTCCTGGTGTAGCAACCCCTTCAGGAGCGGTACCGCCAGCTGGGCATCCCCGTCTTCGCGATAGAGCCGAGCCAGACGCTTGACCGCCGCCATGTACTCGACGCGGTAGCTCTCCCGCAGCGTCAGGCCGGTGTCGCCACGCTCGTCCACCCAGGGGTACGTCGGCGTGCCCGGCGCCGAGAGGAGGTCCGCCCGGTACAGCGCTACCGCCTGCTCCAGCGCCGTCCTGGCTTCGTCCCGGGTTCCCTTGCCAGCCTTCGCCACAAGGCTCAGGAACTGATGAACGTCCGACCCGACCAGGTTGGGATCGAGGTGGCACAGCCCCTTGCGGTCGATGCGCACCCCTCGCCCCCCGCGGCCGCCCTTGCCCGCCAGGAGCAGCCTCGCCCGATGCGTCGCCATGTTCAGCGGCTTGCGGCTGCCGGCGGGGGGCGAGTTGGGCCACAGGTCTGCGATGAGGCGGTCGACGTCGACGCCCTGGGGCGAATGAGCCGCCAGGTAGGCCAGTAGCTCCCACGACTTATGGGCGTAGCGCCCTTCGACGTAGGGATCCAGCTGCGCCGCGCCCCGACGGACGACGAACTCGCCGAAACACTGGATGGTGACGAGAGGCTCGTGGCTCACAGCGTCTTGGGAGTGGCCCGGCGGCGCGCCATTGGGCGATGGCAGCACGTCCAGGGCCGTGTCGATGTCCTCCTGAGAGGACTCCTCGTCGTCGAGGAGATCCACGTCCCCATTCAGAGCCGCTCCCGCCTCCTCTTCCTCACTCAGATCATCCTCATCGTCTTCGAGCACCACCGCTGGCGCATCCACGTCATCCGCTACGGCCAGCTCCGCCTCGTCGCCTGCTTCCGCTCCCATCGCCGGCTCCCCAGCCTCGACGCCATACGCCTCGCGCATCACCCGCAGGAGCTCGTCCAGGCGCTCAGGCGACACGCGGAAGCCGCGCAACGCCAGGGGCC
>CAZLBQ010000481.1:0-4854 GCA_964557745.1 uncultured Anaerolineales bacterium | reverse complement strand
CCCGTCGTTACATCCGCCGCTCCCACTCCCCAGCCCTCGTTCTCCCCCGGCGCGACCGCCCAAGCTGGTTATGTCGTGGTTCGATTCCGCGATGGCGTCGACGCCGCCGCTGTCGCCCGCCTCCTGACCCAGTATCCCCCGCTGCGTCAGATGGGCGGCATCTACCGATTGAGCGCGCCAGCGGGCGAGGAAGCTACTGTCGCAGCCCACCTGAACGCGGACCCCGCCGTCGAGTACGCTTTCGTCAACCGCGAGATGGCGCTGAAGGTCCCCAGTCTGGTCACCGCTGGCCACACCCCGCCCATCGCCAAGCCTGTGCCCGTAAGCGCTGCCAATAGCGCGGACGCCGAGGCGCCGGCGCTGGCGGCGGCGACCAACCAGCCCACCATTACCGACTTCTGGCTGAGTGACGAGCGCATCGGCAACATGCCCCTGAGCCGCACCACCATCTGGACGCGTTGCGGCGTGCGCTTCAACGCCAAGAACCCGGTCTACGCCAATATCCGCTATCAGAACATGCAGCAGGGCCTCCAGATTCGGGCCGAGCTGCACTACCGCGGCCCCTACCTTAACGACGACCAGCTCGTCGGCACGCGGTCGTACACCAGCCTGACCACGTTGGGCGCGGCGGCTATCCCCCTCGACGTGTACAACCAGCCCGTGGGCTGCTACGAAGTGCGTCTAGTCGCCGAGTCAGCGGTCCAGACGCCGTCGGTCGTCTCGATCCCCTTCCAGATTGTGACCGCGCCCCAGGATAACAAGTTCCCCTACGACCTGTGGCAGCTCGACCACACGCGCTCGACGGAAGGCACACCCGAGGCCGACGTCAAGGCGACCGGCGCGTGGAACATCACCACCGGCTCGAACATCACCATCGCCGTTGTCGGCACTGGCGTCGAGGCCAATCACCCCGAGTTCGCCGGGCGTCTGGTGAGCGGGTGGAATCTCGTGGATAACGACGCCAACACCGACGACGACTACGGCTACGGCACCTTCCTCACCGGCCTGCTGGCGGCCAACACCCGCAACCAGAACGCGCTGTGCGACCAGCGCTGTAGCATGGCCGGTGTCAACTGGGGCGCCAAGATCATGCCCATCAAGGTGGGCAAGACCGCCTACACGCCCGAGGGTGTCGGCGTGGATGCGACTGCCGAGGGCATGGTAGCCGGTATCCACCGCGCCTACACCCTCGGCGCGCGCGTCATCCTGGTCACATTGTCCATCGACCCCAACACGACAGAGGAAATCCGACGCGCCCTGTTGACCGAGATTGGCATGGCCAACCAGCGAGGGGTCGTCGTCGTCGCGCCCGTGGGGGAGAGATATGACGGCGCCAACCGCCGCTACTTGCCCGCCGCGTTGTCGGGCGTCATCGCGGTCACGGCGACGACGAAAGATGACCAGCATTGGGACACCGCTAACACCGGCAGTCACGTTCGGATCGCCGCGCCGGGCCGGACCTACATCTACAGCACCAACATCCCGGGCAGCCCCTGGTATCCACAGAGCACGACGGACCCGACCGAGGCCGACGGCGATACAGCCTTCGCGGCGGCGCAGGTGGCTGGTATCGTGGGCTTGATGCTGTCGGTCAACCCGACTCTGACCCCCGCCCAGGTGCAGGACATCCTGGAGCGCACGGCCGACAAGGTGGACAGCGACAACGTCGCCTACACCGACTGCGATGGGGACAAGTGTCGAAATGACAATCTTGGTTATGGGCGCGTGAATGCCGAGAACGCCCTGTTGGCTACGCCACACTACCTGGACCGCGCCAGCGTCGACAATCCGGACGGCGCGCTGAAAACCGAGGACTTCCCCATTCTGACCGCGGCCGGCCAGTACTGCAAGCCGCTCAAGAACTTCCGCACCGGCGCTGTCACGTGGCGCGTCCAGGTGGCGGCTGGGGATGACCGCTGGGTGGAGGTGCGCGGACCGTACTCGGCGCGCGGCACGGCGGCCAACCCGGACTATCAAGGCGACCTGCCCTCCTACGCCGACGTGTGTGTCACCGTCTCGCCGTCGCTAGGCTACGGCGTGAAGACGGCGCACTTGACCATCGTCAGCACCATGCCCAAGCGCGATTTCTCGCCTATTCCCATCGAGCTTAAAGTCGTGTACGCGCAACGGTTGTACAACGTCTTCCTCCCGCTCCTCAACCGTGGGCAGCTCGCGCCGACGCGCTAGCCGAGGCCGTATCATCAGCAGACCCGAAGGGTTCGGGACACCCTTCGGGTCTTTTATGTCAGGAGGCCCTATGCTGCGTGGCATCGATCACATTGTCATTCTCGTCGCCGACCTGGATCAGGCGCGGGCGGACTACACCGCGCTGGGCTTCACGGTCGTGCCGGGCGGCGAGCACACGGGCGGCGCAACGCACAACGCCCTGGTGGCCTTCGCCGACGGCAGCTACCTGGAACTCATCGCCTTCAAGCGCACTGAGCCGGGCCACCGCTGGTGGCGGTGGGTGGACCTGGGCGGTGGCATCGTCGATTTCGCCCTCCTCCCGAGCGACATTGGCGCCGACATTGAAGCGGCACGGGCGCACGGCGTCGACTACGAAGGTCCAGCGCCGGGCGGCCGGCTGCGCCCCGACGGGCTGGCCGTCGAGTGGCGGCTGGGCCTGCCCCCCACCCCCGACCTGCCCTTCATGTGCTACGACGTGACACCCCGCGAGCGACGCGTCCCCCACGGCGACGCCTGGCAGCACGCTAACGGGGCACAGGGCGTCAGCAACATCACGGTGGCCGTGGCCGACCTGGCGGCCAGCATAGCGCGTTACCGAGGGTTGCTGGGCACAGAGCCGGTCGAGGCCAGTGTGTCCCTCCCCGACGCCCGCGCTGCCGTCTTCCACGTTGGCCCGGCGGCCATTACCCTCGCCCAGCCCGCCACCGAGACCTCGCCGCTGCGCGCCCACCTCGCGGCGCGTGGCGACGGCCCCTATGCCCTCACGCTGCGTCCGCTCTCCGGCGCGTCACCCGCGCCCCTGGATCCCGCCCTGAGCCACAGCGCCCGCCTGATGTGGGGCTAAATAGCGGCAGACCTGACCGGTCTTGAAGACCTATCAGGTCTGCCCCATCATCAGGTCGACGCCGGGCTAGCCCTTCGCCAGCTTGGCGCTCAGAGTAATCTCTTCCAGGCCCGGCGCGAGCAGCGTCGAGACCGGGCAGCCCTTCTTGGCCCCCTCGGCAGCCTCCTGGAACTGGGCGTCGCTGGCGCCGGGTACCTTGCCCTCGGTGTCCAGGTGAATCTTCGTAATCTTGAAGCCCTGCTCGCCCTTGTGGAGGGTGAGCGTGGCGGTCGTCTTGATCTCGGTGGGGGTGAAACCCATGCGGCCCAGCCCCGCCGAGAGCGCCATGCTGAAGCACGACGCGTGGGCCGCCGCCAGTAGCTCCTCCGGGTTGCTCCCCGGCGTCGTGTCGAAGCGGGTATCGAAGCTCACCCGCGCCTCTTTGAGCGCCCCGCTCTCCGTCGAAGCCGACCCGTGTCCCGACCGCAAGTCCCCGTACCAGGCGCCCGTCGCGTGGCGCAACAAATCAGGCATGTCCTATATCCTCCTATGGCGATATTGGCTCGTACCCAACAGTATAGCCGACGTTGCCGCCGTCTCCAAGTGCGCCTGGGCGTCTCTCCCTACCCTCCGCCGCTCACCTGTTCTTGCTCGCTCGTCTGCTTGGGCTATTTTGACTCACTTGTAAATATGTGCTATACTCTACACAATATTGGCCAGGACGCCAATGGTCGTTCTACAAGTACTAGGAGGAGCGGTGTTCGTGGAAAACGATCGTCACAGCGGCGTGGTGAAGTGGTTCAGTGCGGTCAAGGGCTACGGGTTCATTCAGCCCGATCAGGAAGGCCTCTTCCACAAGGACATCTTTGTCCACTTCTCGGCCATCCAGGATGAGGGGTTCCGCACCCTGGAGGAGGGACAGCCGGTCGAGTTTAGCGTGGAAGACAGTCCGAAAGGCCCGCAGGCGGTCAACGTCGTCAAGACGGGTCGCCCGAAGAAGGTCGCCAAAGAGACCTCGCTCGAATCCTGATTGTCTCCCTGCAGCGCCCTGGTTCACCGCCGGGGCGTTTTTTGTCGGCGGCGAGCGCGGGCCGGTATCCACCAGGTCTGCGCTCTGCCCTGAATACCCTTTTTGCCCCACGTCAGGTATAATCAGGTCAGGCGCACATCCCTCTGGAGAAAGACCCATGACTATCAGCCGCCAGATTATCCACATGTGGCATGACCTGCCGCCCGGCCCGGCCACGCCTGACCTGATCTACACTGTCGTCGAAGTCCCACGCGGCTCGCGCAACAAGTACGAGTACGACAAGGCTCTCGGCCTGATTCGCCTGGACCGCGTCCTGTACTCGGCGATTTATTATCCGGGCGACTACGGCTTTATTCCCCAAACTTATTACGAGGACGGCGACCCGCTGGATGTCATCGTCATGGTCGGCGAGCCGAGCTTTCCCGGCGCGCTCATTGTGGCGCGGCCCATTGGCATGTTCCGCATGCTCGACAACGGCGATCCCGACGACAAGATTCTCGCCGTCCCCAACTCCGACCCCCTGTACCAGGATTACCACGACATCTCCGACATCCCACGCCACTTCCTGGACGAAGTCGCGCACTTCTTCTCGGTCTACAAGGACCTGCAAGGCATCAAGGTGCAGCCCAATGGCTGGGAGCCGGCGGCGACCGCCAAGGCAGCCATCTCCCACGCCATGCGGCTCTACCAGTCGGAGATTCGCCAGCTGCCGCCCTGGCTGCTCAGCCCCGCCGCGCCGGGGGATGAGACGCCGGGCGAGCCGCCGGTCGACCCGGTTCAGGACAAGAAGAGCTAGAGGGCGAGCGCGAGGTGG
>CAZLBQ010000480.1:0-4867 GCA_964557745.1 uncultured Anaerolineales bacterium | reverse complement strand
GACTTGGCGCAGCTGCCGAAAGAATAGGTGGCCTGGTGAGTCTAGACGGTAGCAGTAAGCGAGATAAGGATACCCATATGAACCGTACCATGATTCGCCAGGCCCTCAACGTGGTCGCAGTCGCGGTGACCCTGATCGTCAACACCCTCGCCACGACGCTCCCGCTCAACGGGCAGACAACCGGCTCCATCTCCGACCGCTTCCCCGTCCTGTTCACCCCGGCGGGCTACGTGTTCGCCATCTGGAGCCTGATCTACCTCGGCCTCATCGCCTTCGCCGTCTATCAAGCGCTCCCCGCGCAGCGCGACAACGCCAGGCTGGCCGCCATCAGCGGCCCGTTCCTGCTCAGCAACATCGCCAACAGTGTCTGGATTTTCCTGTGGCACTACAACCTGTTCCCGCTGTCCCTCGTGGTGATGCTCGTCCTGCTCGGCTCCCTCATCACCATTTATCTGCGGCTGGGGATTGGCCGCGTCGCCGTGGTAGGCTGGGAGAAGTGGGCCGTCACCATCCCGTTCAGCGTATACCTCGGCTGGATCACCGTCGCCACCATTGCCAACACGACCATCGTCTTGTACGACCTGGGCTGGAACGGCGCGCCCCTCGGCCCCGAGGTGTGGACGCTCATCGTCTTCGCCGCCGTGCTGGTCATCGCCCTGGCTATGGCGCTCCTGCGCCGTGACATCGCCTACCTGCTCGTCCTGGTCTGGGCGCTGGTCGGCATCTGGGTCAAGCAAGCCGCGACGCCCGTCGTCGCCAACGCCGCGTTGGTAACGGCGGCCTTCGTCGCCGCGTTCATCGTGCTGGCCTTCGTGCGCGGCCGCCGCCTGCCGGCCTCCGTGTCGGGCCCCGAAACCCGCGCCGCCGCGAAAGGCCGCGCCTGACCGTCATCGACTAACCGTAGCCAGCAACACGAAGGGAGACAGCAGCCGTGCGGCTGCTGTCTCTGTCTTTCAGACTGGGGGTTGACACACGGGAGGTCTACAGGTACAATCCGACCAACGCGCCTGCGACCTGGGAGGGGAGGCCGTGACCGACCTGTTCATCGACGCGCGCCCGGAGCGCGTCCGCATCGTCGAAACGTACACCTATCGCCACGAGATCGGGCAGGCGAACTACCTGACACACCCGGTCCCACCCATCGGGGCCCTGACCATCCGTGTCCCATACGATGGGCACGAGTACATCCCCCGCGCCGAGCAACAGCGTCTGCGCTCCGCTCTGCAGAAGGCCGGCCCGTCCAGCGTAACGGCTCGGCTCGGCCATCTCCTTTTCGCCCACTACGACCAGACCGACCTCGCGGCGCAGCTGTCTGCCCAGGGCCACTACCTAGTCCAGCCCCTCGACCTTCCCATCCGCAATACAACACTGGCGACTGCCGATGACCTTGTCAAGGATGAACAGACCTGCGTCTTCTCGCTGGCCTACCACCCCAAGCCCCCAGAGGTGTCGCCCCTCGAGCTACACGTCGAGATGCGCGACGAGAATGACGTGGATCGCAGCGTGTTCCTGGGTGAGGATCAGCACGAGTTTCAGGACGCGGTCCGCATCATCACCGATGATGTCAACTTCCGACGCAACTTGCTCCTCATCATCAACGTCCGCGTCGCCATCCCCCGCCACACGCTCAAGGGCGAGGAAGTCCCCCAGTTGCGCCGGCTGTGCCTCACCTGGCCCGCCATCCCGGCGCCCCAGACGATCAGTCTGGCGCTCGGCCATCTGCACTTTCTCGACGAGACAGGCGCCGAGCACCCGGTACGCTATGACCCGGCCCAGCGGCAACTGGTCTGGGGTAATGTGCCGCTTCACCTCGGCCCGGTCCATCTCGATCCGCGCTACGTTTTCTACGAGACTGGCCCGATGAACCTCCGCATCGACGAACCGAGCGACCTCTACGGCCAGACAGCTCTCGATGGCCAGCTTGAGGTCAGCCTGCCGCGGCTCCTGTCGCGGCTGCGCGCGGGTCTCTTCGATAGTCTCGGCGCGCCCATGTCAGCCCCTCCTGTGCGGCGCGAGTCGGTCCTCAAGACCGACTTCAGGCTGGAGTTAGCGCCCATCTTCGGCCGGCGCACCCTCGCCCCCTACCGCCAGATTCTCTTCTCCGAGCTGATTCCCGAGGAGATGCGCCTGTTCGACATCAAGAGCATCCTGATTGATCAGGGCTTTCGCATCCAACAGGATCAGCGCACGCCGCCCAATGGTGACACCGTCCGCTATGCCTTCGTCGCCACCCGCCAGGCCGGCGCCGACGAGTTGGAATTCTACGTCGTCGCTAAGGGCCGCTACCGACAGGCGGAACGCGAAACAGCGGTGCAGGGTGGGCAGACATTCACCACCGCGATTGAGAGCGGCGAGCTAGAGATTCTGCTGCGTGCGGAGCTGCCCGCCAACAACAAGGAGTTGTTTACCCCGATGAAAGACTTCCAGGCCGCCCTACGTGAGCGCTTCCGCCACCAACGGGCACGCCGCTGAGGAGTCACTCATGCAGGTGACGCTGGAACCCCATGTCCCCCGCGCGCGCTGCCACCGCTGCGGATCAGTCGAGATTGCGGGCGTCTGCCACCACTGCGGCCAGCCTATGTGCGACCGCCATCTTGGTCTGCGACCCACGCGCCTGAGCCGCCTCTTCGACCGCGAGTATGATTACATCAGCGGCCCGCCCGATGCGCTACACTGCGCCAGGTGCGAACATCGCCTGTACCCGCAGCGGCCCTGGCTGTTGGCGGTCGGGCTTCCCCTCCTCCTCGCGTGCATCGTGGTCGGGGTTCTCGGATGGCGGCTGGACTGGACAGCCGCCTGGCCCGGCGTCAGCCGCTGGCTGAGCGATTGGGCTGTCCCGGCGGCGCTTGGCCTGTTCGCGCTCGGCGGGCTGGCCCTCATCGCCGCCATGCGCTCTGGGACTTGGTGCGGCGGGGGGCCGGCGGCGCTCCCCCTGACCGCGCGCTTCGATCAGGTCGGGATTGAGGAGATTCTGCCCCTGAAGATCGATCTGGATGCCAACGGCGCCTACACCGTTCGGCAGGAGCCGGCGCCCCATCTGACACTGAAGGGGCACGCCACCGTCTCCGCCCGCGAGCGGGACCGTAGCGCTGCCGCCTACCGCCGCGCCCGGCTCCTGGACGCCAACGCCGCCCTCGATTGCCACCTTGGCTTTGTCGTGCTGAATGGGCCGGCCGCGCTCCAATGGAAGACGGGGCCGCTCGGCAGCACCTCCCCCCCCGGTGTCCTACCGCTCATCGTGCCCCAGCGCGACCTGAAGGATGTCGGCGCCAATTCCAATCTCAGCGGCTACCACATCGAGAGGACGGCGAACCTGGTCAAGATCCCCGCTGAGGCCAACCGCCTCGTGTCTCTGGTTCCCTCATTGCCCGCCAACACTGACAACCGCGTTATCAGTGTCGAGATTCAGTGGGCTGCGCCGCCACCCACCCATCCCCATCTGAAGATCGAGCGCATCGACTATGTGGAGCTGTATCTGCCGGCAGATTGGGGGCCGACGCCAAGGGTCAGCGGCGCGCCGACCAAGAACAGGCTGCTAGACGACGGCAACGGCAACTGTAAGGAACGCCTGATCCGGTGGGAGCAAATCGCCTTGACCCCTCAGGAGAGCACAGAGCGCCGCCATACGCTCTATGTCACCTTCACGCAGCCCATCGTCGAAACTCCGAAGCCCGACGCCAACCCTTCGGAGCCTGAGCCACCGCCACCCCTGATTGGGGTGAAGGTTCAGGTCGCCTTCCGTCCATACCTGTCAGGTATCAATGGCATCGCGTTCTACACTCCCTACGGACACCCGCTCAACAACGTGGACTGTCACCGCGTCACCCACGTCGTCGTCGACGCCAACCTGCGGCTGGACTCGCTCCGCACGCGCCAGACCCAGCCGCTCCCCCACGAGACGATTGAGCCAAACATCCCGCCCCCTAACGGCTCCTACGCCCTCGTCCCGCCCGATGCGACAACCGTTGACGCCCTCGTCGCTAAACTCACCGAGTCTCACTTTTATGTCAAGCGCGTTATCGAAAGCCCGCCCCGGACCAGCCATCAGGCCAATACCGTGACACGCTACTGGGACATCGCAGGGCGCGTCCACGAGGGTGTCTACCCCATCGATTTTCACCTCATTGTCACCGGCGACGAGACGCTGTCGTTGAAGGACTTCAAGACCAGCGGCCAGACACGGGCTACCCTGACAGTGCAAGGCGAAGCCCAGGGCCAGCTCCTACACGGGCAGGCCCAGAGGAAAGCAATGGACGCCGTGGTCAGCAAAGCCTTCTATGGCATCTTCGACGTCGTTCGCAAAAGGCTCGACGAACTCGTTGAAGAGAGACGCCATGAACTGGGAATGCACTGATTGCATACCAACTGACACCAGCCTTGGCGCGCAGGCCGAGAAGGTCTGTCACCACTGCGGTAAGCCGCTGTGCGACAAGCATGCCTACGAGATTCGGGACGCGGCCGTCCGGCGCGACAAGCGGGGCCGGTTGCAGCGCGCCGTCCACTGCGCCGAGTGCCGCCGCCGTCACCACGGCGATTGGCGGAGCCGCCTGGGCTGGCCCTTCTTTTGACACACTGCGCCATAATGTTGTATACTTGGAGTGGCTAACGAACCGCCGACTGCTGGCGGCTGCATATCTCGAACGCGGACCGCGGCTCGCCGTCGGTCGTCGTCATGTCAAGGAGGACCCAGCCATGCCCAAGTTTCCCTCGCCGGAGTGGGCCGTCGCCTTCAAAGATGCCCTCAACTCAAACCCCACTTACGCCGCCGCCGCCCACAACTGGGAAGGCGATTTCTATTTCGTCGTGACCGACATCCCTGGTCAGAAGGAGCCTACGACGATGTACGCCGACCTGTGGCACGGCAAGG
>CAZLBQ010000479.1:0-4889 GCA_964557745.1 uncultured Anaerolineales bacterium | reverse complement strand
GTGACCGGCGAGATGAAGTTCAGCCCCGACCGCATCGTCGTCAAGAAGTACGTCCCGCTCCAGATCAAGGGCGGCAAGTTCGAACTGTGGAACAAGTAGTGTGGACACCTTCCTCCAACAGTTGATCAACGGACTGACGCTGGGCAGCGTCTACGCGCTGCTCGCCATCGGCTTCTCGCTCATCTTCGGCGTGCTGAACCTGGTCACGTTCGCCCACGGCGAGGTGCTGATGGTCGGGGCCTTTACCGGCTACTTCGCCTGGCGGCTCGCGCCGGGCAACATTCCGCTGGCTATCGCGGCCGGGGCGGGGGGGGCTTTCCTCCTCGCCCTGGTCATCGAGCGCGTCTCGTTTCGCCCGTTCCGCGGCGCGCCCCACATGACAACGCTGCTCAGCACGCTGGGCGTGTCCATCATCCTGCTCAACTCCGGTGTCCTGCTGATGGGCGCGGAGACGCGCTCGCTGCCCGACCCGCCCCGCCTCGGCCAGGTGATGCTCGGCACGGCGCGCGTCTCGGTGCTCCAGTTGCTCATCATCGGCGTGTCGCTGGCGATGGTCGGGGCGCTGACGCTGTTCATCGCCCGCACGCGCTGGGGCCGCGCCATGCGCGCCATCTCCCAGGACCTGGACACGGCGCGGCTCATGGGCATCCCCACCACGCGCATCACCGTCCTGGCCTTCGGCATTGGCTCGGCGCTGGCGGGCGTGGCGGGCGTGCTCATTGGCCTGTACTACAACGCCTTCTCGCCCATGATGGGCGTCGACGCGGGCCTCAAGGCCTTCGCGGCGACCGTCCTGGGTGGGCTGGGCAGCATCCCGGGGGCCGTGCTGGGTGGGCTGGCGTTGGGCCTGGCCGAGGACATGACCTCAGCCTACTTGAACGCCCAGTACCGGGACGTGGTGGGCTTCTCCATCATCATCCTGATGCTCATCTTCCGACCGCGTGGCCTGATGGGGAAGCGCCTATGAGACGCCTCACTCCCCTGACGGGCTGGGCCTTGTTCGCTGTCGCCGTCGCGCTGTTCGGCCTGATCTTCCGCGACCAGTCCTACCTGATGCGCGTCGGCATCCTGGCCCTGCTGTACGGCGTGCTGACGGTCAGCCTCAACCTGGTCAACGGCTTCACGGGCCTGTTCTCCCTGGGCCACGCCGCCTTCTACGGCATCGGGGCCTACGCGTCGGGGCTGCTCGCGCTCCGGCTGGGCTGGCCGTTCCCCCTCGCCCTCGTCGCTGCCGCCGTGGTGGCGGGCGTGTTTGGCCTGCTCCTGAGCCTGCCGTCCGTCCGGCTGCGCGGCATCTACCTGGCGATTGTGACACTGGCCTTCGCCGAGATCGTGCGGCTGCTGATTATCAACCTCCAGGGACTGACGCGGGGTCCCTTCGGCCTACCCGGTATTCCGCCGCCCGACCTGTTCGGGCTGCGGCTGACCAGCGACTTTAGCGTCTTTCTCCTGGCGCTGGCGCTGCTTCTGCTCGCCGTGTACATCGTCGAGCGCATCGTTCACAGCCGCATCGGCGACGCGCTGCTCGCTATCCGCGACGACGAGCAGGCCGCCGCCGCGTGCGGCATCCCGGTCTTCCAGTACAAAGTCCTGGCCTTTGTCACGGCGGCCGCCATCGCGGGCCTGGCCGGCAGCCTGTACGCCCACTACACGCGCTTCATCAGCCCCGACAGCTTCACCCTCAACGAGTCGTTTATCGTGCTGAGTATGCTCGTCCTGGGTGGGCTGGGCAGCACGCCCGGCGCCGTCCTGGGGGCGATCCTGCTCACGGCGCTGCCCGAAGCGTTCCGCTTCGCCGCCGAGTACCGCATGCTCATCTACGGTGTCGTCCTGGTGCTAGTGATGCTGTTCCGGCCACAGGGCATCCTCGGCTCGACCGCATTTATCGCCCCGGCGCTACGGCTGCCGACGCTGCGGCGCAGCGCGAGAGGAGGGCTGCGTGGCGCTGCTAAGACTTGATGGGGTCACGCGGCGCTTCGGCGGCCTGACGGCGCTGCGCGACGTGACCTTCGAGGTCAACGCGGGCGAGATCACCGGCCTGATTGGCCCCAACGGGGCGGGCAAGAGTACGATCTTCAACGTCATCACCGGCGTTTTCCCGGCCACCAGTGGCCGTGTCACCCTGCTCGACCACGATATCACCCACCGCGGGACGGCCGACATCGTCCAGCTCGGCATCGGACGGACGTTCCAGACGACGCGGCTGTTCAAGACCCTCAGCGTGGTAGACAATATCCGCATTGGCACGCACCCGCGCACGCGGGCGAATGTGTTCGATGCCCTGCTCAATACGCGCCGCGCCCGTCAGGAGCGCGCCGCCACGACCGAGACGGCCATGCGCCTGCTGGACATGGCCGGGCTGACGCGCGTGGCCGACCAGTCGTCGGTCAGCCTGCCGTACGGCGACCAGCGCAAGCTGGAGATCATGCGCGCCCTGGCGACCGAGCCAAAGCTGCTGCTGCTCGACGAACCGGCGGCGGGCATGAACCGCGTCGAGAGCGACGACCTGCGCGGCTTCCTGGCGCGGCTGCGCGAGCGCGGCCAGACGATTCTGCTCATCGAGCACGACATGAAGCTGGTTATGAAGCTGTGCGACCGCATTGTCGTGCTCAACTACGGCGAGAAGATCGCCGAGGGGACGCCGGCCGAGATCCAGCGCCACCCGCGCGTCATCGAGGCGTACCTGGGCGAGGAGACCGACGACCTGGCGGCGGAGCGGGAGGCGGGCGATGCTGCAGCTTGACAACGTCCAGGCCGCCTACGGCTCCATCAAGGCCCTCAAGGGCGTGTCCCTGAGCGTCGGCCAGGGCGAGATTGTGACGGTTGTGGGGGCCAACGGCGCGGGCAAGAGCACCATGCTCAAGACCATCACCGGCCTCATGCGCCCGACCGACGGCCAGATTACCTTCGAGGGGCGGCGCATCGACGGCCAGCCCGCCGAGCGTATCGCCACCCTCGGCATCGCCATGTCACCGGAGGGCCGCCGCCTGTTCCCCGATATGACGGTCTACGAGAACCTGCTCATGGGCGGCTACAACCAGCGCGACCGCGCGGCCCTCGAACAGTCCCTGGACCGCTGTTACAGCCTGTTCCCCATCCTTAAGGAGCGCACCGCCCAGGCGGCCTCGACGCTCAGCGGGGGGGAGCAGCAGATGGCCGCCATCGCACGGGCGCTGATGTCGCAGCCGCGCCTGCTGCTGCTGGACGAGCCGTCGTTGGGCCTGGCCCCCATCCTGGTGCGGCAGGTCTTCCGCCTCATCCAGGAAATCAACGCCCAGGGCACGACCATCCTGCTCGTCGAGCAGAACTCCAACATGGCGCTGCGCATCGCCCAGCGCGGCTACGTGCTGGAGAACGGCCAGGTGGTGCTGGAGGACACGGCCCAGGCGCTGCTCAAGTCGGACGTCGTCCGCGCCTCGTACCTGGGTGAATAACACCATGCATAACATCTATCTCACGGGCATGATTGGCGCGGGCAAGACAACTGTCGGCCGCGCCATCGCGCGGCGGCTGGGCTGGGCGTTTGGCGACCTCGACGAGGAGATGTTCAAGGACGCGGGCAAGGACTTCCGCCAGGTCGTCGCCGACGAGGGGTGGCTCGGCTTCCGCGTCCGCGAGTACCGCATCTGCAAAGGGTTCGCGGCGCGGGAGCGCACCGTCGTCGCCCTGGGCGGCGGGACGGTGCGCTACGAGTGGAACCGCGACGTCCTGGGTGGCACGGGAGTTGTCGTCCTGCTGACGGCGGGCATCGACGTCCATGCCGACCGCGTGCGCGCCAACGACCGGCCCCGCGTCAACCCAGGCGTCAGCATCGAAGAGGACTTGACCACCATCTGGACGACCGCCTCCGACCTCTACCTGAGCTTCGCCGACATCGTGTACCCGACGGACCAGGGCAAGAGTGTGGAGGCGGAAGCCGAGGAATTGGTCGGCCTGCTGCGGCAGCAACCGCTGCTGCGCGGGGTACTATAAGGCACAGCAAGGAGGATAACGGGTGGATCTCATGACCAAGATGGAGCGGTTTCGAGCGGCGGTGCGCGGCGACGACGTGGACTGCCTGCCCGTTTCGGTGTGGCTGCACCTGGGAACGGAGCACCTGCCGGGTGAGGTGGTGGCCCAGCGTCACATAGACTACTTGAAGGCCTACGACTTCGACTACCTCAAGGTGATGAACGACTACCGCTACCCGCTGCCCGCGGGCGTCGCCAACGTCACGACGGCGGATGACCTGGCGCGGTTCGAGCCGCAGCCGATGAGCGTGTACCAGTTCGACCAGCAGTTGGTCTGCCTGCGCCGCCTGCGCGCCGCGCTGCCCGACGTCCCGCTTATCGAGACGCTGTTTAACCCGCTACAGACTCTGGCGCGTGGGGCCGGGTCGAGCGCGGTCCAGACCGTGCTCCACAACCCCGAGGCCGGGGACAAGGCGCTCGAAGCCATTACCCAGACGCTCCTCACCTACGTCCAGGCCGTCAAAGACGCGGGCATCGACGGGCTGTTCTACTCCATCAACGGCGCCGTTGACCCCGCCAAGGGCGGGCTGACCGATGAGCAGTTCGCCCGCTTTGTGACGCCCTACGACCTGCGCCTCCTCCAGGCGGCCCAGGGCATGACCCGCGTCGCCCATGTCCACGGCTTCAACCTGCGCTTCGACCGCTGCGCGGGCTACCCCGTCGAGGTGTTTAGCTGGTCGCACCTGAACAGCGCCCCGTCACTGGGCGAGGCGCGGGGGCTGACGCAGGCGGCGCTCATGGGCGGGATGAACGAGGTCCAGTTGACGCGGCAGAGCGAGGCCGAGGTCCAGGCCGACATCGAGGCGTCGGTGCGCGACGCGGGCTGGCGCAAGCTGCTCGTCGGCCCCGGCTGCACCACGGCCCCCGACACGCCGGACC
>CAZLBQ010000478.1:0-4895 GCA_964557745.1 uncultured Anaerolineales bacterium | reverse complement strand
CCGGCCGCCCGCTGCGCCGTCACCGCCGCGTGGGCCTGGGCGACCCGGTCGGCCGCCGCGGCCAGGGCGGCGCGGTCGACCCCGCGCGGGCCAATGACCTCCGCCCAGACCCCGCCCGTCTCCAGGTGAGGCCGCATCCGCGCTCGCCACTCGTCATCCTGCCAGCGCATCACACCTCCAGGGGGTGAAACGTAAAACGTGAAACGTGATCGCCGGTGCTGGCTCTCTCACGTTTCACGTTTCACGCTTCACGCGTCACGTCTCACGCGCCACGCTTCACACCGTCATGCCACTCTCGACATCCCCCTGGAATGCCGTGTCGCGCGTGTCGGGCCGCACGATGACGTTGCGGCCGATCTTCACCCCGCCGGGCACGACGGCGTCCTTGCCCACCAGGGTGATGCCGGTGTTGACGCGGTCGGGGAACTGGCGGTTGGGCGTATCCAGCCCCCCCACGCCGACCACCGCCCCCGGTCCGATGCGCGCGTTCTTGTCCATAATCACGCGGTCGATCACCGCCCCCGCGCCAATCTCCGCGTCGCTGAACAGGATCGAGTCGCGCACCACGGCCCCCGGTCCCACCCGGACCCCCGGCGACAGGACCGAGCGCTCGACGCGGCCCTGGATGATGCAGCCGTTGGACAGCAGGCTGCGGTCCAACTCGGCCGTTGAGGCCAGGTGGACCGGCGGCCGCTCCTCGCTGCGGGTGTGGATGGTCCAGTCGGGGTTGTACAGGTCCAGCTGCGGCGCGGCGTCGAGCAGTTCCATGCTGGTCTCCCAGTACGATTGGACCGTCCCGACGTCGACCCAGTAGCCCGAGAACGGGTAGGCGAAGACGCGGTGGGTGGGAATCATGCTGGGGATGACGTCCTTGCCGAAGTCCATCGGCCGCGAGCCGTTGGTCCCCCGCAACACCGTCTGGAGCACGTCGGCCTTGAAGACGTAGATGCCCATGGAGGCCAGCGTGCTGGTCGACTGCTTGGGCTTCTCCTTGAAGTCGATGATGCGCTGCTCGGGGTCGGTGCTGAGGATACCGAAGCGGCTCACCTCTTCCGGCGGCACGTGTAGCACGCCCACCGTCAGGTCCGCGTCGTTGGCCTCGTGGAAGGCCAGCATGGGGCGGTAGTCCATCTTGTAGATGTGGTCGCCGCCCAGGATCAGGTGCGTGTCGGCCGTCGGGTCCAGGAACGCCAGGTTCTGGTACACCGCGTCGGACGTGCCCCGGTACCAGTCGCCCTCGTGGCGGCCCTGGTAGGGCTGCAACAGCCGCAGCCCACCCCGCGTGCGGTCCAGGTCCCAGGGCCGCCCGTTGCCGAGATGCTGGTTCAGCGAGTGCGGGCGGTACTGGGTCAACACCGCCACATTGTAGATGTCGGAGTTGACACAGTTGGACAGGACGAAATCGATGATGCGGTATTTACCCGCGAAGGGGACGGCGGGTTTGGCCCGCTTCTCGGAGAGGATACTCAGGCGGGTCCCTTCACCCCCCGCCAGGATCACGGCCAGGACGCGCATGCAGCCTCCGAAGGACAAGTTTCAAGTTTCAAGTGACAGGTCTCAAGTAGCAAATTTCAAGTATCAGATATGGCATAGAGACAGACTGTGTCTGACACATCACTTGAAACTTGCTACTTACTACTTGAAACTTGTTCGCCAGTATACGTCAAACCCCCGCCACGCGCAAGTCGGGTGCTCGCCTGCACGCTTGTTCTAGGGATTTGACCATCGGGGCGGGCTGACTATAATTGCGCGGCGGCCAGGGGCCAGGTTTCGCCTTTGACCGCGCGGCAGATTGAGGTCCGACCTCGGCTGCCGACAGCCAGCGACACCGATTTTGTAGGAGGTAAGCATGATCCAGAAGAAATATCCCCGCACGGGTGATCAGGTCAAGGTCACGTTTGAGTGGCCGGCCAACGGCGGCCGCCACGCCGCCGTCGTCGGCGACTTCAACGGCTGGCAGCCCGATGCCCTGCCAATGAAGCTGCGCAAGAAGGACGGCGTCTTCACCGCTGCGGCGGCGCTGCCAGTCGGCGAGACCTACCAGTTCCGCTACCTGGTCGACGACCAGGAGTGGGTCACCGACCCCGACGCCGATGGCGTCGCCCCCGGCCCCTTTGGCGCGGCCAACGGCGTCCTCGCGCTCTAGTGGCACGCCTGTCACATGAGGCGTGAACCGTGGTGCGCGGTCCGTGAAACGTGAACCGTGCAGCGTGGCGCGCGAACGGCCTGGCGGCTCGTTGGTTCTCTACCAGCGGGCCGCCAGGCCTATTTTCGCCCCTTCTCCCCGCCGCAACGGACCAATTCTATGCTATACTACAGCCAGCAGGCGGCAGGCAATAAGCAGCAGGCGGCGGATAATCGTCAATCGTCAATCGTTAATGCCTGGGAGGCCCCATGGACCCGACTGAGTTGCGCACCGCGCTCCCCCACCCCGTCGCGACCATGTACCGCATCGCCCGCGCCCTCGCCTCGGGTGCAACCCTGGCTGACCAGGTCCAGGCCGTCCTGGCCGCTACCGTCGGCGAGCTGGGCCTCAAGGGCGGCTCGGTCCGCCTACTCACCCCCGACCACCAGTCTCTGGCCCTCGTCGCCGCCAGCGGCCTCAGCGCGGCCTATCTGGGCAAGGGCAGCGTCGACGTCGCGCGCAGTGCGCTTGACCAGCATGTCCTGGCCGGCGAGACCGTCGTCATCGACGACGCCCCCCACGACCCGCGCTTCCAGTACCCCGACGCTGCCCTGCGGGAGGGCATCCGCTCCGTCCTGGCCCTACCGCTGCGCTTCGGGCCGCGCGTCGTCGGCGTGTTGCGGGTCTACGCCGACCGCCCCCACCACTTCACCCCGGCCGAGACGGCCTTCCTGGCCGCCGTTACCGACGTCGCCGGCCTGAGCCTCGAAAACGCCAAGATGCGCGACGCCCTGCTCGCCATCGCCATGCAGCTCAACTCCACCCTCAAGCTCGAGGCCGTCCTGGGGGCGCTTCTGGAGCGCACCGTCGTCGAGCTGGCCCTACGTGCCGGCGTCATCCGCCTCCTCGACCCCCGCCAGGGCGCGCTGCCCCTCGTCGCCGCCTATGGCCTCAGTCCGGCCTACCTCAGCAAGGGCGTCGTCGAAGTCAAGCGCAGCCGCCTGGACGAGCAGGTCCTGAGCGGCGAGGTCGTCGCCATCCCCGATCTGTCGGGCGCCCAGGGCTTCCAGTACCCGGACGCCGCCCAGCGCGAGGGCCTGGCGTCGGCCATCTCCCTCCCCCTGTCGGTCCAGGACCGCGTGATCGGCGTCCTGCGCGTCTACACCGGCGTTCCCCATACCTTCACCCCGCGCGAGGTCGAGTTTCTGACCGCCGTCGCCCACCTCGGCGCGGCCGCCATTGAGAACGCTCGCCTCCACGAGGCTCTGCAGGCGCAACACAAAAACCTGGAGGCCGACCTCCAGGCGTGGTACTTGTTTGTCGGTTGAAGGTTGCACGTTGACGGTCAAAAGGCGAAGGTTGAAAGTGGAAGATGCCAGGGCTGTCGACCTGTAACCTTCAACCTTCAACCTTCGACCCCCAGGGAAGACGCGAAACCCTCTCCCGCCTTCGCGCGACTGTCTCGCGTCATGGTGCGCCGACGTCGTATCGCCACGCCCTTGTGGTGTTGGCCGTCGCCGACGCGCCCGCGCTCGTGGTGAGGATGGGCGGTCACGATAGCCGCCGCGGAGTCTTACCACCCTCTCCACTTCCCGTGAGCGACGGGGCACTTACCAGAGCAAACAACGTGCCGTGGTAATCTATAAGAACGCCGTACTCGACAAAAAGATACGCTTTGCCCAGGCCAATGAGACGGCAAAACCCGTTTTCGTGGTGAAAACGGGTTTCCCGACTCAGACTCTTCAGTTGTCGCACGGCCCTAGTCGCCAAAGAAGTTGAGAATGAAGTAGTGGCGACCGGGGCGATACTCGGCGACGCCGATACCAATCCCAGTGTAGCGGCGGTGCAACAGATTGGCGCGGTGGACCGTCGAGTTCATGAACCAGTTGATACTGTAGGCAATCTCATCCTCAGTCTGGCCCATGATGATGTTCTGACCGCACCAGCCCGGACAGGGCAACCCACGCTCTCTCATCAGGTCCGCGGGACGGCGGCCGTCCGGTGTGTTGTGGGCAAAATAACTACGGGTGATCATGTCGTTGGCCTGCCACTGCGCGGCGTCCTGCGCCCGGCTGTCCAAGTCGTAGGGCGGCAGGCCAGCTTTCGCCCGCACCTGATTCACCGCGTCCAGCATCGTCTGGACCAGCGATGGGGTGGCGGGCCCCTTGGGCGTGTCGTCCCTGGCCGAGGCGGGCGTGGTCGCCGCGACGGGAGCGGCATCGGCCCCGCTTGCCTCTTCCAGGTCACCCAGGGGTGTATCACACCGTAGCCACTGTGCCATCACCCATGCGTCGCGTCCCGACCACGTCACCTGGATCCAACTCGTATCGGCGTTGCGCGCCGTCGCGGTGAGCCAGGTGCCACCGTAGGCAGTGCCGAGTTGGGCTTCGTTGGGGGCGGATCGGACACGGAGCACGGGAGTCGTGACCTGGCAGCGCACACCGTCGCCATCGGCGAAGGCGGGCAGTGCCCACAGCCACAGACCAACCAACACACTCACGACAAACAGGGTCATTCGGTGTTGCAAGGTTCACCTCCAGTGGACGGCCCGATTATACCAACCTTTTGGTGGATAAGTCAAGTCCTCCGAATGGAGGATGGAGATTTCTCCACTAAATTGGCTCAACTTGACCAATTCGCCACTCAAGCAACACGCTAACGACTTGCGTTTTTAGCGGAGTTGGTGTATCCTGCTTCTTGTTGGCATTCCCTGCACGCTCTAGCCTCTTCACTGTGTCAACGCTTACCAAAGGGTGGACGATGGGTCGGC
>CAZLBQ010000477.1:0-4916 GCA_964557745.1 uncultured Anaerolineales bacterium | reverse complement strand
GCCGCCGTCGCGGCCTGGTCGCCCAGCGCGCCCGCCAGCGCCTCCATCGCCCGCCGCGCCGCCTCACTCGGCTCGCCCCCCTGGGCAGCCACCGCCTGGTCGGCCGGGTTGGGACGTTGGTTGACGCGGGGCGGCGCGGCCTGTTTGGCCGCAGGGTCAGCCAGCGAGGGCAGCGGGCGCGGGTCGACGCTCGGCAGTCCGCCCCCCAGGCCAATCAGCACGTAGACACCCAGCGCCAGCAGCGCCGTCGCCGCCAGCGTCTCCAGCTCGCGCCAGGGAATCCAGCCCACGCGCCGCGCTTGGCGCTCGGCCCGCGCCAGGTCGTCCCCTGCGCGCTGGAGGAGCAAGTCTTCGAGATATGTCTTGTGCCCACCGCGCTCGGCCACGTCGAGCGCCGTCGCCGTCTGCTCGCGTAGGTTGAGGCGCTGGTCCAGGCGGCGTGCCACGCGCCGCAGATTGACGCGGTTGAGGACGACGTCGACCAGGACGTAGAGAACGCCAAACGCGCCCCCGGCCAGAGCGTACTGCCGCAGGTCGGTCGGCCAGCCGCGCCACAGGCCCAACGCCAGCGTTCCGGCGAACACGGCGACGGCCAGCCAGATGGCCTGGAAGACGGCCCGCACCGTTCCCCGCCGCGTTAGGACGCCGACGAGGCTGTTGAGTTGCGCCCGGAGTTCCGTGTCGTGGCTCATGGCAACCATCCCTGGTGCGGATCGGGCTGGGTCCAGCGGCGGCGAATGTTGAAGGCCAGGACGAGACCGCCCGCGCCCAGCAGACCATAAGCGAGCATCCGCTGCTTCTGCTCCATGTCGGCCAGGATGGCCTGGCCCATCGTCTGCCCCGTCGGGTCGCCCAACTCGCCCAACGTGCGCGCCGCTTCGATGATCGTCTGCCGCGCCTCTGGGTAGCGGTAGGCGCGCGCCAGCGCCTCGGCCTGCTTGAGGCGGTCCAGGGCCGCCAGCGCTTCGCCCGCGCGTGTCTCGTACAGTTGTAGCTCCTCGGCGCGCCGCGTATCCTTGAGACCCGCGTAGGCTGCCTGGGCCTGGGCGACGAGCGCCTGAGCCTGGGCATAATCACGCGCCTCCAACGCCTTGCGTGCTTCGGCCACCGTCGTGCCCGCCGCGATGCCCTGCTCCGCCTGAGCCAGCATAGCCTCGGCCTCGGCCAGCTTCTCCGTCTGGTTCGTTGTCCTTAGCACGTACGCCGCTCGCTCCAGGTCCTCCTTGGCCGCGGTGTACGCGCCCTGGTTCAGCAGGGCCTTGGCCGGACCCAGGTCGTACGCGTACAGGGCGTTGACGGCGTACCGGCTGTCCAGGTACTCCGGCAGGTAGGCCTTCCACTGCGCCTCCAACTGGTCAGCCGAGACCCCGTACGTCGTCTCCAACGCCGAGCGGTAGCCCGGGCTGCTGGTCAGGGCCTTGATGAACTCGACCAGCCGCGCGAAGCCGTAGCGGTCCACCAGGAACGCCACCATGGACAGCGTCTGGGGGTACGCCACGTCGGGGTTCGAGTACGCCCCGCCGGGCGCGTTGAGGTCCGACCACGACATCAGCATGTTGGCCTGGCTCGCCAGGCGCAGCCGCCGCACAATAGCCTGCTGCTCGCGCGCGACCGGCTTCTCCAGGTACTGCGCGATGCCCTCGTGGAACCCGACCGGCAGGTTGTCGCCCGACATCTCGGCCACGATGAGGTGGGTGAGTTCGTGGCGGACGTTGTTGACCAGCAACTCGTCCGACATGCCCCGTGTGCGCTCGACGGCGATGGAGATCTCGCGCCGCCCGCGCCCCGACGAGGCGTGGGCGATGACCCCCTGAATCTTCTCCGCCAGCGGGTTGACGGCGATGTAGCTGCGGTCGTCGGGATACAGGCGTAGCGTGATGGGCGTGCGAATCGAGACGCCGAAGATCTGGCTCAGGTCGGTGTAGACGCCGTCGACAAAGCTGGCGTAGCGCGCCGCCTCATCCTTCTGGGCGGCGACGGCGGTGATGGCGAAGTAGGAGGTCCGTTGTTCCTGCCAGTCGGGGGTCTGAGCGTGGGTCGCCGCTGGCGCCAGGGCCAGCAGGGTCAGCAGCAGTGTGAGAACGCGAATCAGTCGCACCGAGTTGCCCTTCTTGTGCGCCGCGTCGGTGACGGCGCAGTGGTAGCGGCAGTCTAGCGGTCCTGGCTTAGAGCGGGATGAGGGACGGCTGAGAAGTGGATAAGAGCGCCCACCCGCCTAAATTCTAACCGGCGGTCGGGTGGGGAGCAAATAGCACAAGTTTGCTTTTTTTATGGAAAGCTGATAGAATCAGGGTTGCTATGGCGGAGGTCAGTCGCATAGGAGACATGACGTGAACAGCCAGCTTGAAGAGTTTCTCAATTATCTCGTCGCCGAAAAAGGCTACTCCCCCAATACGCTCGCCGCATACCGCAACGATCTATCGCAATTCGGGGGCTACATCCAGGAGCACACCCCGGCCCAAAGCTGGTCGGACGTGGGCCAGGGCGCGCTCATCGAGTACATCCTGTACCTCAAGGGCGACCGCGAGTATACGTCGGCCACAGTCGCCCGCAAGGTGGCCGCCATCAAGTCGTTCTTCCACTACCTCATCGCGCGCGGCGTCATCGCCGAAGACCCGACCGCCGATCTTGACTCGCCCAAGGTCAACAAGCGCCTGCCGCGCACCCTCAGCCATGACGAGGTCGAAATCCTGTTGAGCGCGCCCGGTGAGAGCGACTCGCACAAGGCCCTGCGCGACCGCGCCCTGCTCGAGTTGCTCTACGCCTCGGGCATGCGCGTCAGCGAGATTGTCGGCTTGCAGGCCGAGGACGTCGACCTCGCCAACCGCACCGTGCGCGTGTCGAGCGCCGATCAGCGCAAGACGCGCATCATTCCCATCGCCCCTCGCGCCGCTGAGGCGCTGGCCCAGTACGCGGAGCGCGGCCGCCCCACCTTCGCCAAGGGGACCAACGCGTCGGCCTTCTTCCTCAACCCGCGCGGCACCCAGTTGACGCGCCAGGGGCTGTGGCTGATTATCAAGAAGTACGTCGAGGCGGCGGGCATCCAGGCCGAAGTGACGCCCCACACCCTGCGCCACTCGTTCGCCACCCACCTGCTCGACAAGGGCGCGGACCTGCGCAACGTCCAGGAATTGCTGGGCCACTCCAACATCTCGACCACGCAGATCTACACCCAACTCGCCGGTGACAAGCTCCGCCAGGTCGAAGCGTACGCCGAAGAGCCGGCCTGAGAGCCAGGGGACGGGGGAGACATGACGACGCCGGTGGATCAGAAGTCCATTCACGAGGCCGCGGAGGCCATTCGCGAGCAAGTATCCGTCTCGCCCCGCGTCGCGATCATCACCGGCTCGGGTCTGGGACCGCTGGCCGACGAGGTCGAGCACGCGGTCCACATCCCGTACGCCGACATCCCGCACTTTCCCGTCAGCACCGTGGCCGGCCACACGGGCGAGTTGGTCCTGGGGACGATTGGCGGCAAGCCGGTCGTCGTGATGAAGGGCCGCCTGCACTTCTACGAGGGCTACACCCCCCAGGCCGTGACGTTTCCCGTCCGCGTGATGAGCGCCCTCGGCGCCCAGACCCTGCTCGTCACCAACGCCGCGGGCGGCATCAACCTCAGCTTCGCCGTGGGCGACTTAATGCTCATCCGCGACCACCTCTTCTTCCCCGGCATGGCGGGCTGGCACCCGCTGCGTGGCCCCAACGACCCTGCCCTGGGACCGCGCTTCCCCAGCACTCTCGGCGCGTATGACCGCGAGTTGCGCGCTCAGGCGCGCGACATCGCCGCGCGTCACGGGCTGAGGCTGCGCGAGGGTGTCTACGCTATGGTCGCCGGGCCGTCGTTCGAGACGCCCGCCGAGATTCGCTTCCTGCGCCTCGTTGGGGCCGACGCCGTCGGCATGTCCACCGCGCCGGAGGTCATCGTCGCCCGCCACGGCGGCATGCGTGTCCTCGGCCTCTCCCTCATCACCAACATCTGCGAGACCGACTCGGACGCCGCGCCCCTGGCCGGCGAGGCCGGCCACGAAGAGGTGCTGGCCGCCGCCCAGGCCGCTGTCCCGCGTCTCACCACGCTCGCCCGCGCCCTCGTCGCCGCCCTCTAAATCAAACTCCTCGCCGCCCCTTGTCGCGCCGTGTCGCGCCTCCCGTGTCGCGCCTCCCCACTCGGCCCCTCACGCTCCGCTCTGCGTGCGGAAGATCCACCACAGGATGAGCGGCAGCGAGAGCGACACCACGCCGAACAGCGCCCAGGCCAGCGGCTCCCCCAGGCGGCCAAGCCGGCCTTCAGATTGCGACTCGTGCTGCGACAGGTCCACGTGGCCCGGCAAGCCACCACTCAACGGCTTGTCTGGTTCGATACCGGCGATGACCAGCACCACCCACCCGACGACAATCAGGATGAACAGGAAATCCGAGACGATTAGATTCGTGATGCTGCTCATCGTCCCCTCCCGGTGATGCCCATCTCAGGCGTCGCCTCCTCAGCCGTCATCGCCCCCTTCGGACTCTCCTCACTCAGCGCCTCTCCCTGCTGCCCATCGCTCTTGATCGCTTGCTCCAGGGTATCCAACTGGATAGGCACCACCGTCATGACCACCCGGTCGAGGTCTTGCAGCGCCAACTGCTCGATGAAGTGCGAGTTCTGGTGCAGCATTTGCGTCAACGGGCTGCCAGTCTGAAGCTGACCCAGGATGACCTGGACGTAGGCCTGCGGGTGATCGCGGAGCAACCCCGTCACATACTTGCGGATCGGGCGGCTCAGACTGCGATACGGCGACTCAACAATCTCCAACTCCCCGATGCCAATGCGCTCCTGCCACTTCTTCTCGATCGACTCGACGCGGTCAGGGTTCACGGCAACGTGGATCGCGTGCCACGCTGCCCCCAGTGAGTTGGCGAACTCCACCAACCGCATC
>CAZLBQ010000476.1:0-4936 GCA_964557745.1 uncultured Anaerolineales bacterium | reverse complement strand
CGTCTCGTGGTTGACCATGTTGCGGATGGGGCGAACGGACAGGCCCTGACCGATGGCGGTGTGGAGATCGACGAGGAAGATGGATAGGCCCTCGGTCTTCCGCCTGACCTCGGCCAGCGGCGTGGTGCGCGCCAGCAGGAGCATGACGTCGGAGTGCTGAACGCGCGAGATCCAGACCTTCTGGCCATTCACGACGTAGCTGTCGCCCCGCCGCTCGGCGAAGGTCTTCGTCTTCGTCGTGTCAGTGCCGGTCGTCGGCTCGGTGACGGCGAAGGATTGCAGACGCAGCGCCCCCGACGCAATGGCGGGCAGGTAGCGCGCCTTCTGCTCGGGCGAGCCGTGGCGGAGCAGTGTGCCCATGATGTACATCTGGGCGTGGCACGCGCCGGAGTTCGCGCCCGAGCGGTTGATCTCTTCCAGGATGACCGACGCCTCGGTGACGCCCAGGCCCGCGCCACCGTACTCTTCGGGGATGAGCGCGGCGAGCCAGCCCGCCTCGGTGAGGGCGCGGACGAAGGCCTCGGGGTAGGCGTCCTCGGCCTCGACGGTCTGCCAGTAGCGGCTGTCAAACTGGCGGCACAGGTCACGCACCGGCTCGCGCAACTCGTGGTACTGGACCGCGCGCGGGTTAATATCGGTGGCAGATGCGGTTGGCATGCCAATCTCCTAAGATATTTAGACATAATTTACAGAATGAACAGAATTCAGTTTTGTATTCTGCAAATTCTGTTAATGCTGTCTAAATGACTTGCGGCGGGCGAGGTGGAGGGGCATGAGCTTGCCGCGCGCCGTCCAGATCGGCTCGCGCCGCTGGACGCGCAGCGTCCCCGCCTGCCGCCAAACGGCGCTGGCGACGTGGGCCGCCATGTCGCTCTGGCGCAGCGCTTCCAGGACCACGTCGATGACGGCCTGCTCGTCGGCGATGTCGATGCGCGGGCTGACAAGGAGGCTGAGGCGCGTGAAGCCCTGCTCGTCTTCCTCCTCGACCAACTGGTAGTCCAGCGGGCCGCCGCCGAAGCGCGTGGGCAGGACCTCCTCCAAGATGCGCACCATGTCGCTGCCGATGAGCGTCACGCCTTCGCCCGTCAGCTTGCGGAAGCTGTGGACAGCGCGCAGGTGCTCGGTGTAGCCACAGGCTGCCAGCGGGCAGCCACACGCCCGCGTCTCCACCACGCCGTAGTCGTCACTCTCGACATTGAGCAGCAGCTTGGGCGACGAGGGCAGCAGCGTGGTGAAGAGGAAGGCGGGAACCGTGACCCCGTCGGCGACCTGGCGTGGACCTTGAATCAGGGCCAGGCTGTCCTTGAGGAAGTGGACGTCGGTGACGTCACAGGGCTGGCCGCAGCCCACGCCCGCCAGGCCCACATCCACCGCGCCGTACAGCGGGACGAAGCGCGCCCCCGTCCGCGTGATCGCGCGCACCTTTGCCTCGGTCGGCGGCTCCCCGCCGCTGCGGAAGACGACGCCCGTCAGGTCCAGGCCAAGCTCATGCGCGGCCAGGGCGACACGCAGCGCCATGCTCACGTTGGCCGCTACGACCGCCTGGCCGCGCGCGTGGGCCGTCTGCGCTGCCCAGCGGGCGACGGTGGCTGCCTGGTCGAGCGGGACGACTTCGGGCCATGGGAAGCGCAACCCCATCGCCCGGCCCACCGCGACACTGGCGTAGGTCGCCAGCCGATACTTGAGCGGCGGCGTCAGGTCCGCGTCGCCGAGGGGCGAGAACCACTTCTGGGGCGGGTTGCCCAGCCGCGTGTTCGCCAGCAGCGTGCCAAAGCCGCTGCTGTCGGGCAGGATGCCGTACCAGAGCGCCGTCGGGGCGTTGAGGCCGCCGTGCGGCTGCCAGCACACCACCATCTGGGCTGTGACCGCCGTGACGTGGTCGAGGGCCAGTTCGACGCGCGTCCCCGCGCCGGTCGAGCCGCCCGTCTCGGCCTCGAACATCCGCCGCAGATACGGGGTGTCGAAGTCGCGCGGCTGGACGGGGATGACCTGGCCGTCGCGGATGAGGGGCGTTCGGCCCTTGAACTCCTCGAACGTGATGTAGACACCCGCCTCGCGCAGCGCGCGCAGCGTGCCCTCCACGCCCTGGCGACGCGCCATCGCTTGAATGTCACCCCACGCGCAGCGCGCCAACCGCAGCAGCGGCAGGTACGGGCTGCGTGGGTAGCCGAAGATGCCCCGCTCGACGATGCGCAGGAAGGCGGTCTCGCGCTCGGCCAGGCGGCGCTGGACGACGGCCTGGGCCTCGGCCAGCGACATCGAGTGACGCAGGAAGCCGGGCAGGCCCCAGGCAAAGCCGGCGTACAGCTTGAGGTCGTTGACCCATTTCATGGGCCTCTCCGTCGGGACTTACTCAAATGCGGCCCTCGGTCCGAGCAGCGCGGTGCGGAGGCGGCTCTTGAGAAACGCGCCGTCGCGCGGCGGCAGGGTCATCGGGTCAGGGGTGAGAGCGACTTTGACGACGGCCAGAAACAGCTCATCACGCTCGTGGATGTCGCGGCGCAACTCTTCCACGTCTTCCTCGGCGCGGACGACGCGGGCGTGGGGGAAGCCGCACGCCAGGGCGACCGCCGCCAGGTCGACGCCCAGCGCGGTGTGGGTAGGCTGGTGGCCCGTCTCGCCGTAGTGTTCGTTGTCGAGGACGACGACGCGCAGGTTGGGCGGGCGCTGCGCGGCGAGGGTGGCGAGGCTGCCCAGCCCCATGAGCAGCTCGCCGTCGCCGGTCAGGACGAGGACGCAGCGCGTCGGCTGGGCGAGGGCCAGGCCCAGGCCAAGCATGGCCGCGCCCCCCATCGCGCCCCACAGCGGGAAGTCCAACGCGTGGTCGCCGACGGCGGCCACGTCCCACGCCGACGCGCCCAGCCCGGCGACGACGACGAGGTCGCCGCGCTCGGCGAGCAGCCGCCGCACAACGTCGCGGCGGTTGAGCCGGGGCGGGGATGAGGTGACGGTGGTCAGTGTAGACTCGGTCATGCACAACCCCCTGTGATCATAGGGTTCGTATTATACCGGACACGCGGGTTGTCGCCTAGCTGGGAGCAAGGTGGAAGCTAACCGTCAATCGTCAATGACGACCGTTTGTGTATAATTGAGGTATGTCACACACCCATTCCCACCACCACGGTCCGGTCGACTACGGCCGCGCCTTTGCCATCGGCGTCGCGCTCAACCTGGGCTTTGTCGGCCTCGAAGTGTTCTACGGGCTGGCCTCGCACTCGCTGGCCCTGGTCGCCGACGCGGGCCACAACCTGAGCGACGTGCTGGCCCTCCTGCTGGCGTGGGGCGCGAGCGTGCTGGCGCGCCGCCGCCCGACCCAGACGCACACCTACGGTATGCGGCGCTCCTCGATTCTGGCCGCCCTGTTCAACGCCCTGCTGCTCCTCGTCGCCATCGGCGCCATTGCCTGGGAGGCGGTGCGCCGCCTCGTGACCCCCGGCCCGGTGGAAGCCGAGACGGTAATCTGGGTGGCGGCGGTGGGCATCGCCATCAATACCGCCACGGCGCTCATGTTCATGCGGGGGCGCGAGCGCGACATCAACATCCAGGGCGCGTTCCTGCACATGGCCGCCGACGCGGGCGTCTCGCTGGGCGTGGTCGTGGCCGGCTTCGCCATCGCGGCGACGGGGTGGACGTGGCTCGACCCGGCGGTCAGCCTGGCGATTGTCGTCGTCATCTTCATTGGGACGTGGGGCCTGCTGAAGGAGTCGGTCAACCTGGCGCTGGACGCCGCGCCGCGCGGCATCAACGTGGTGGACGTGCGGCGCTACCTGACCGGCCTGCCGGGAGTGGTGGAGGTCCACGACCTGCACGTGTGGGCGATGAGCACGACGGAGACGGCCCTGACGGCCCACGTCGTCATCCCCAACCACGCGGGTGGGGATGGCCTGCTCAACCAGGCGGCGCGCGACCTGCACGACCAGTTTGGCATCGAGCACACCACGCTCCAGATCGAGAGCGCGGACACCGACGACACCTGCCACCTCGCCACGGCCGACGGCGTGTGACGATCCCTTCTGCTCAGACCTTTCACGACACTGCGCAGACCCTTCGACTGTCACCCCGAACAAAATGAGGAGTCTGCTCCGCCAGCCTCGCCAGAGCAGACTCCTCGCTCCGCTGCTCAGAACCTTCCGCTGTCACCCCGAACGGCGTGAGGGGTCTCCTCTGGCAACGCGGCCAGAGCAGATGCCTCGCTACCCCTTCCCTTCGCTCAGGGCTACGGCTCACCGGCATGACGGTCGGCGGGGTTTTGCCTCGTCGCCTGTCGATGGCGACATGGTCTTCTCGGAGTGACAGCGGAAGGGTCAGGCTGGACTGGGTGAGGCATGCCCTAGGCCGAGAGGCCCAGCGTGCCCTGGGTGGCCCCGCCGTCCTCGGCCTTGTCGGGCTGCTTGAAGGTGATGGCGGCCAGGCGCGGCATCTTGACGTCCGCGCCGTGTAGCAGGTCGTGGATGGTGAGAATCTGGATGCGGGGGTAGTCCTGGTTCCAGACCGGCGAGTGGTAGAAGCCGGCCGAGACGGCCTCGCGCCGCATCTCGCTCGTCGGCTCGTCCAGAGTGATGAAGACGCCGAGGGCGGCATCCTCGCGCTGGACCGTCCCGACCAGGTCGCGGATGTCCTTGCTCGACACCTTGCCCGACTTGACCTGGACGAGGGCCTGCTTGGCCTTGCCCCGCTCGTCGACAAAGGTGATGACGCCGTCGACGCCCCGGTCGGACCCCTTCTTGCCGGTCTTGCTCCCCTCCTGCCCGCCCAGCGGCTTGGCGCGGATGAGGGACAGCGCCCACCACTGGAACTGGTAGCGGTCGTCCTGGGCCAGTTGGCGCGCCGCCGCCACGTCCTCCGGCTCGCCGCGCACCTTGAACTGGATGTCGGGGAACATGGCTTCCAGGCGGTACTTGAGCAGGGCGATGCTGAGGTGGGTGATGTCGATGCC
>CAZLBQ010000475.1:0-4940 GCA_964557745.1 uncultured Anaerolineales bacterium | reverse complement strand
GGGCCGCCGGCCAGCGCCACGCGGCCGCCGCGGCTAATCCTCTACGTCCAGAACGAGGCGCTGTGGGCGGCGTCGTTCGACGGCGCGCCCCCGCGCCAGCTCTCGCCGGACGGCTTCTATCCGCAGCCGACGGACCTGCTCGACGCGCCGCCCGCGCTGACATCGCCCGACACTCGCTGGGTGATCGGGACGTCGCCGAAGTCCGAGCAAGGCACGTGGCTGTTCTCCACTGACGGGGCGACGCAGCGCCAGTTGAAGCCGCAGCGCGTCGCGGCCACCTGGGCCCCCAACAGCCAGGGCTACACCTGGGCGGACCAGAACGCCGTGTACGTCAGCCTGCTGGCGAGCGGAGCGACCCCGTTGGAAGTTGCGCGAGTCGACAAGCCGGCCGAGATTCTACCGCAGGCGATCGTCTGGGCGGACAGCGGCGACCAGATCGCCTTCCAGGTCAAGGAGGGCGGCGAGACGACCTTGCGGACCGTGTCGGCGGCGGGCGGCGCGGCGAAGACGCTGTCGCGCGTCGCCGACACTGACAGCCTACCGGACGCCCTGACCTGGGCGCCCAACGGCCAGGCCATTCTGTGGTCACTGCCCCGCCCGGCGCGGATTGTGTATCCCGACGGTCGCGCCGCCGTGGACATGCCCGCCGATGTGGCTCGCGTCTTTGCCTTCAGTCCCGACAGCCAGCGCTTGCTCCTCACGTGGAAGGCGGGCGACACGTATCAGCTCGGCACAACGGACTTGAGCGGACAGGCGCGCCAGCCGCTTGCCAGTAGCAAGGGCGACTTCGGCTTCGCGGCGTGGGCGCCAGATGGGCAGCGCGTGGCCTACGTGACGCTGCCAGAGGGCGGCCCGGCCGGGCCGGACGCCAACCAGTTGTGGGTGGTCGAGGCGGGCGGGGCCAACGCGCGCCGCCTGGGCGAGGGGACTGACCTGGCCCCCTTCTCAGTGGAGTGGCTCACAAACACGGCGCTGCTCGTGGCGAGCGGCGACAAACCGCCTGAGGTATCGCTGCGCCGCGTGGACGCCGCGAGTGGCGGCATCCAGCCACTGGTGCGCAACGTGAGTTGGTTCTTCGCCGTCGCTCCCCGCCGCTAATGTATCATGGAGAGTCGGAACATTTCGCAGCAACCGCGCGTCGAATAGGTGGAGGGGATGAGTCGATTGAATCAGGGAGGCGTTATGCGTTTGAGAGTCATGATTCTGGGCGCCGTGCTCGTAGCGCTCGTGCTGGTATTGGGGTTCGGCGCGGTGACGCCCGCTGCCGCCCAGGAGGGCACGGCCCAGGCGTCGTCGGCCAGCGTGGTCTACCACACTGTCAAGCGCGGGGATACCGTCAACGGCATCGCCCGCCAGTATGGGACATCCCCGCAGGCCATCATGGCGGCCAATGGGCTGAACCCACCGTACACCATCTATCCGGGCCACGTGTTGGTTGTCCCGCTGACCCCGCCCCCGCCGGGGCCGAGCGTTGTCTACCACGTCGTCCGCTCCGGGGAGACCGTCAGCGCCATCGCCCGCATGTACGGCACGACCAACCAGGCCATCATTGCGGCCAACGGGCTGCGGTCGCCCTACACCATCTACACCAACCAGGTGCTCGTCGTCCCGCTGGGTAACTACCCGTACTACGGGACGTACTACACTGTGCGCCCCGGCGATACGCTGAGCGGCATCGGGTTGCGGTATGGCGTGGCGTGGCAGACGCTCGCCGCCGCCAACGGCATCGGCTACCCCTACACCATCTACGTCGGCCAGACGTTGCTCATTCCAACGGGCGGGCAGGTTCCCCCGCCGCCCCCGCCGGCCGCCATCCGTATCACCAGCCCTGGAGCGGGCGCGACGGTCACCAGCCCGGTGCGCGTGAGCGGCTGGGGACGGGCGTCGTTTGAGCAGACGCTGGTGGTCAAGGTCTTCGACGCGGCCGGCCGCGTCGTCGGCCAGGCGCCGGTGATCGTGCAGTCCGACATCGGCCAGCCCGGCCCCTTCACCGTCGCCGTGCCGTTCACCATCCCAATCGGGACGCAGACCGGACGTATCGAGGTCCAGGACTTGAGCGCCGCCGATGGGCATGTCATCGCGTCGGCGAGCCAGAGTGTGAGACTACGCCGCTAGGCGGCCCGGGGACCCGTAGGGGCGAGGCATGCCTCGCCCCTACCATGACCGCCTTTGGCCCGGTAGCCATTTTCGTGGCTGCAACCCCTTGACGAATGCTGCGTAATTCGATATAATCGCCAGGAAGGCGCGCACCTCTTGACCGAGCGAGGTGCGCGAATATTTGTGCTGAGTTAGCGGGGGCGGCGGAGGCCAGCCCCGACGTCGAGGAGACCAGATGGCTATCTTGGGTGTTTGTCCTAACCCGGAATGTGGCGCGGACCTGATGATTCCAAAGCGCATCGGCGCGCGTGTGACGTGCGACGAGTGCGGCATCGAGTGGGAAGTCGAGGATTACGATCCCGTTGAGTTGATTGCGATTGACGAGGAAGAGGAGTGGGGCCTGGACGTGGAGGAAGAGGACGATCTCGACCTGGCGGGCGCGGGGCGCGGGCGCGGCGGGGCGCTGGCCGGCGTCGGCGCAGTCGCGGCCACGCGCGAGGTGACCCAAACACAGTGGGAGTGCAGCGAGTGCGGTATGATCGAGGTCGGGCCGCGCCCGCCCCGCAAGTGCGCCGGCTGCGGCGCGACGGGCGACCACTTCGCCATGCTGGCGATAGAGGAGGAGAGTCCGTTTGACGAGCCAGAGGAAGACGAAGAGTTCTAGGCCGTCCCTACAGCCGCCCCAATCGGACCCTGCATGCCCCTCCTTGCTGCCTCCATCATTACTATCCCTGCCCTGCTCCTGACGGTTGTCGTCGGCCGGACCAGTCGTCCCCCGGCGGCGCGGCGGCGCGATGAGCCAGGCCATCTCCTCGGCGATGTGGCCTGGCTCTTCCTCGTCGCGCTGTTCTTTCCCCTGTGGGACTACGGCCTGATCGACGCCCTAGGACTGCCGCTGGTGCGCCTGTGGTCGCCGCGGCCGGGCGTGACCGTCGGCGTCGTCGCCCTGCTGTTGATGCCGCTCGTCGCCCAGATCGTCCGCCGGCGGCGGACCAACGGCCTGGGCTGGCGGCCTGCCCGCCACGAGGCGGCAGCGCTGCTCGTCATGGCCGTCCTGGCCGTGCTGGGGACCGTCTCGTTGCTCCTGGGCGCGAACGTCGCCCACGCCACGCTGTTTGATGTCCTGTTGACGCTGGTGACGGTGGTCCTGCTGGATGAGAACCTGTTCCGTGGCGCGTTGCAGAGCCGCCTGGAGTTGGTGCTGGCGGGGGAGTGGCCGTGGTTCATCTCCGGCCTGCTCTACGGCGTGTGGTATGCGCCGGCGCTGCTGTGGGGCGCCGGAGGCGATACGCTGACTGTCGTCGCCGGACTACTGGCGACGGTCAGCCTGGGCTGGCTGCTGGGCATCACCCGCGACCGCACGGGCAGCCTGCTGCCGGGCATCGTCGCCCACTTCCTGTTTCTCACGACGGGGCCTCTCCTGGCGTGGCTGGTTCGTCCGTAGCGGGAGCATCGTCCTCGTCCGGGGCGTCGCCCTCGACAGGGGTGTCACTCTCAACCGGCGCGTCACCCTCAACTGCATCGCTCTCAGATGGTGGGTCGAGGGCGGCAAACAAGGCGTCGAAGGCGGGCGTCCACTCCACAATCTCCTTGAGGCGCGCCTCGACCTCGGGCCGCAGGGGGATCAGGCCGCTCTCGACGCGCGACAGAGTCGAGACGCCCATATACGCCCGCTGCGCCACCTCCCACAGTTTCAAGCCCCGCGCCACTCGCGCAATCCGCAGTTGCGGACCCGTCGCCATCTAGCCTCCGTTACATTCCTCTACGACTACCAGGCCCAACTGCTGAAGCGCCTTGTCGTCCCTCACCCCCTGACCCCCTCTCCCGTGCTGGGAGAGGGGGAAACCGAAGGCTTTTCTGACCTCCCTTCTCCCCTGGTGGGAGAAGGGGCGGGGGGATGAGGGCCTATGCCCCCTCTTGAACGCCTCGAACGATTGTGCTACAATTGAGCCGAGAGGAAGACCGCGTGCCTGTCCGTCTCATCCCTATTCCTCTTTTGCCCGCGACATTACTAGAACTTATGTTCTATGAGATAGTGTACCATGCTCAAGCGTATCTGTCAATAGATATACATACAGCTACCGTGAATTTCGATGTGATGTAGGAGGTAATGGCGCTCCCTGCCTGGAAACAGGAGGTGCGCGATGGCGGACGCCGCCAGAGGCTAAAGCCGTCTGGCTAGAGAATGGAAGCCCAAGGGGCTGGGGTTCAGCCTCCGCAGGGAGGCTTTCATCCCTAGCCTGCCCGCTTCAGCAGCAGGTGGGCGCCGCCAGCGCGTCACTCTTGCTAGAAACACAGAAGGATGCTTAGACACTCTCACCTGTCCCGTTGGACCCTCGTCTGTTCCATTCTCGCCCTGAACTTGCTGCTGGCCCACGTCGCCCGCGCCAGCGCCTCCGACCCGACGTCCCCCCCACCACTCGCCCCCGTCGCCCAGATCGACCCCTTCTTTGGCGTCGTGCAGGCGGTGTCCGCGCCGGACCAGGCCCGCGCCGCGGGCATCACCTGGGAGCGGCTGGTCTTTAGCTGGGCCGCCCTCCAGCCCAACCACCCCCACGACGTGCTGACCGAGCGCGCCTTCCCGCCGGAGAAGGTCCAGGCCGAGCGGGCGCGCGGCTTCGACGTGGTCGGCGTCGTCCTGGACACGCCCGGCTGGGCCGTCAGCGACCACCGCCAGGGGCCACGCGGCGTCCCCAAGGGGCTGGACAAGCCGTGGGATGACCCCGACAACGTCTGGGGCAACTTCATGCGCCGCCTGGCGACGCTCTACCAAGGCTCCATTGACACCTGGATCATCTGGAACGAGCCGGACGTCTACGACGCCAACGGCCACGCCTTCTGGG
>CAZLBQ010000474.1:0-4944 GCA_964557745.1 uncultured Anaerolineales bacterium | reverse complement strand
CCCGTTGTTTAGCAAGTCCTCGAGAATCTCACCGGCCACGACCGGGTTGGCCTGGCCCTTTGTCGCCCGCATCATCTGCCCCACCAGGAATTTGACCGCCGTGGGCTTGCCGCTGTGGTAGTCAGCGACGGCCTTCGGGTTCTGCGCAATAATCTCTGTCGCCAACGTGCGCAAACGATCTGTGTCGCTAATTTGGGTAAGGCCCTTCTCGGCCACGATGTCGGCCGCCGAGCGCCCCGAGGCAAACATCTCCTCGAAGACGTTCTTGGCGACGCTGATGCCGATGGCGCCCTGGTCCACCAGTTTGATCAGGTCCGCTAGCTGAGTCGGACCGATGCGCGCCTGCTCAATCTCCAGCCCGTTCTGGCGCAGCAGGCGAAACAGTTCGCCGCTCACCCAGTTGGCGACGGACTTGGCATTGCCATGCGCGGCGACAGCCGCCTCGTAGTAGTCGGCCACGGCGCGGCTGGCCGTCAGGACGTCGGTGTCATAATCCGACAGCCCGTACTCGGCCACCAACCGCTTCTGGCGCGCTTCTGGTAATTCCGGGAGTTCGGCCCGAATCTGGTCGACCGTCGCTGGCGACAGCACGAGGGGCGGCAGGTCCGGCTCCGGGAAGTAGCGATAGTCGTGGGCGAACTCCTTGCTGCGCTGCGACACCGTCCGCCCCTCGCTCTCGACCCAGCCGCGCGTCTCCTGGCTAATCACGCCCCCCCTTGCCAGAACGTCAATCTGCCGCGCCGCCTCATACTCCAGCGCGAGCTTAACCGCACGGAACGAGTTCATGTTCTTGATCTCGGTCTTGACGCCGAACGCCGTCTGGCCCGTGGGTCGGACCGAGATATTGGCATCGACGCGCAGGGCGCCCGCCTCCATATCGCCTGACGAGACGCCAATCCAGCGCAGAGTCTGGCGCAGGCGCTGGGCGAACAGGCGAGCCTCTTCAGGCGAGCGCAGGTCTGGCTCGCTCACGATCTCCATGAGCGGCACGCCCGAGCGGTTGTAGTCAATCAGGCTCACGTCGCCGACGTGGGTGTTCTTGCCGGTGTCCTCTTCCAGGTGGACCCGGGTGATGCCAATGCGCTTGACCTGCCCATCGACCTCGATGTCGAGCCAGCCGTTACGGGTGAGCGGCAGGTCGTACTGCGAGATCTGGTAGCCCTTGGGCAGGTCGGGGTAGTAGTAGTTCTTGCGGTCGAACTTGGCGAACTCGGCGATGTCGCAGTGCAGCGCCAGCCCCGTCATGACCGTGAACTCGACGGCCTTGCGGTTGATGACAGGCAGCGCGCCCGGCAGGCCCAGGCAGACGGGGCAGACGCGGGTGTTGGGCGGCGTGCCGTCGTAGTCCGTGGCGCAGCCACAGAACATCTTGGAGTTCGTCTGGAGTTGGACGTGGCACTCGAGGCCAATCACGATTTCGTAGTCCACAACCGCCTCACTCCTCGAAAACGTCCGCCGTGGTCGGGCATCCGCCACAGGTCGTCGGCGCTCAGCAAGCGCGTCTGGACGGCCATGTTAGCCCCCGCGCACCTGGCGCACAAAGCGCCCAATGCGGACCAGCGCTTCCTCAACATGGGGCAACGAGGCCGTGTAGGCGGCGCGCACGTAGCCCGCCCCACTCGCGCCGAAGGCGCTGCCGGGTACAACGGCCACCTTCTCCTCCATAAGGAGCCGCTCGGAGAACGTCTCGTCATCCAGACCCGTGCTGCGGATGTCGGGGAAGCAGTAGAACGCGCCGCGCGGCTCGAAGGTCGGCAGGCCCAGCTCATTGAAGCCCTTGACGATGGTCCGGCGGCGCTCGTCGTAGGCGGCGACCATGCGCTGGACATCGGCCTCGCCGTGCTGCAGGGCGTACGTCGCCGCGTACTGGGCGGACGTCGGCGCGGACATGATGATGTACTGGTGCACTTTGCGCATCGCGCCGATGAGGTCCGTCGGACCGCAAGCGTAGCCCACACGCCAACCCGTCATGGCGTAGGACTTGGAGAAGCCGCCCAGCAGCAGGGTCCGCTCGCGCATGCGGGGCAGAGCGGCGAAGCAGGTATGCTCGACGCCATAGACCAGGCGATCGTAGATTTCGTCGGACACGACCAGCAGGTCATGCTCGTCAGCCAAGTGCGCCAGGTCGGCCAGGCGCCCTCGTGTCATGACGGCCCCCGTTGGATTGTTGGGGTAGCCGATGAGCAGCGAGCGAGTGCGCGGCGACATGGCCGCCTCCACAGCGTCGCGGGTCAGTTGGAACTCGTGCTCGACATGCGTCGCCACCGGAACAGCGGTCCCGCCCGCGAAGAAGATGGACGCGGGATAGGCGACGTAGGACGGCTGCGGGAAGATGACTTCGTCACCCGCTTCGAGGGTGGCGACCATCGCCAGGTGCAGCGCCTCGGATACCCCCACCGTGACCAGAATCTCGGCCTGCGGGTCGTACTCGACACCATACAGGCGGTTCAGGTGCGCCGAGATAGCCTGGCGTAACTCGAGCGTACCGGAGTTGGAGGTGTAGCCCGTGAACCCGTCGTGGATAGACTGGATGCCCGCCGCGCTGATCGCCTGGGGCGTCACAAAGTCCGGCTCACCGATGCCCAGCGAGATGACATCCTTCATCGTCGCGGCGATGTCAAAGAACTTACGGATGCCGGATGGCGGGACCGCCTCGACGCGCGAACTGATCCGACTGGTCTTGGTAAGCATGTCTCTCTCCTATCTACCCCCACCGCGGGCCGACGGCCCCCTATTTCCCACAGCCACGCCCTAACTGCTAAAGTCGACACTGGACGCGTCGCCGACGTTGACCCGGTAGTAATGCCCGGTGACATAGGCGCGCTCGCCGACGACGGAGTGGTCGAGCATGGTGTCCTGGATGACGCTGTTCTCCTCGATAATCGAGTCGCGCACGATGGAGTCGGTGACCTTCACGCCGGCGCTGATGGTCGCGTAGGGTCCGACCACCGCGCGTTCCAGCTTGGCCGTGGGATGGACAAACACGGGTGGGACAAGGACCGCCTCTTCCCACTGCGAGCCGTCGCCGTTGGCGCGGCCATTCTCCAACAGGTAGCGGTTCGTCTCCAGCAGCGCCTCGGTCGTGCCGCAGTCCTCCCAAACGGGAATCGTCCAGGCCTCGAACTTCGAGCCGTTCTCGACCATGAGTTGGAAGGCGTCGGCCAGGAAATACTCACCCTTCGTCTGGATGTCGCGCTCGATGAGGGTGTCGATGGCCTCGAACATGGCCTTCGAGTCGCGGATGTAGTAGACGCCGACGACGGCCAGGTTGGAGACCGGCGTCTCGGGCTTCTCAACGAAGCGGCTGATATAGCCCTGGTCATCCAGGGTGACAACACCAAAGCGGCGCGGGTCATCGACTTCTTTGACGTGGATCACGCCATCCGATTGGATCGTCGTCAGCCTGGCCAGGTCCGTCTCAAAAATAGTATCGACGAAGATAATCAAGACCGGTCCGTGGATATAGTCGCGGCAGAGCCGAATGGCATCGGCCTGGCCCTTCAACTCTTCCTGAACCACGTAGTGGGCCTTAAAATCATAATTGGGCCGCACATATTCTTCAATCTGCTCGCCCAGGTGCCCAACGACAAACACGATGTCCTCGACCGGCATATCGACGAGCTTGTCAAGAATATGGCCCAGGACGGGCTTACCGGCGCACATGACCAGGGGCTTCGGCTTGGTAAAGGTCAACGGTTGGAGCCGAGTGCCGCGTCCGGCGACAGGAATGATCACTTGCATGTCCGGCGCCTCCTTGCGCCTTCATCCGAATCAATCTTCCATTTCGACCACGTCAGGCGCCAGGGTAGGCTTGAACGTGTGCCACGGCGTGGCCTGCTCATAGGCATAGGCTGCGCGCAGAATCGCCGTCTCGCCGAAGGCCGGGCCAATGATTTGCAGGCCGACGGGCAACCCACCTGACAGACCACATGGCACGGACATCCCACACAGTCCCGCCAGATTGAGGCTGAGGGTGAAGATGTCCGCCAGGTACATCTGGAGCGGATCGTCCACCCGCGCGCCCATAGGGAACGCGACCGACGGCGAGGTCGGACAGACCACCACGTCGTAATTCTCAAATACGAGGTCGAAGTCCCGCTTGATGAGGGTACGGACCTGCTGCGCCTTGCGGTAGTAGGCGTCGTAGTACCCTGACGAGAGAGCATAGGCGCCGAGCATGATACGGCGCTTCACTTCGGGGCCGAAGCCCGCCTCCCGCGTGCGCCGCAACAGGTCTCCGACATCGGCCGGATCCTCGACCGAGAGACCATAGCGCACGCCGTCGTAGCGGGCTAGGTTGGCCGACGCCTCGGCAGGCGCGATGAGGTAGTACGTCGGCAGGGCGTATTCGGTGTGAGGGAGGGACACCTCGCCCACCTCGGCGCCGAGTGACGCCAGGACGCCGATGGCGTCGCGCACCGCCCGCTCGACCCCCGGCTCCATGCCCGAGACAAAGTACTCCTTCGGCACCCCTACCCGCAAGCCACGCATCTCCCCAGTCAAGGCTGCTGTGTAATCGGGCACGGGGCGATTGACCGAAGTCGAATCGAGCGGGTCGTAACCCGCCAGGGCGCTCAACACCAGCGCGGCGTCGGTGACATCCTTCGTGAGCGGACCGATCTGGTCCAGCGACGACCCGAAGGCGACCAGGCCGTAGCGCGAGACGCGGCCATACGTCGGCTTGAGACCGACGACACCGCACAACGCGGCCGGCTGGCGGATACTGCCGCCCGTATCCGTCCCAATGGCGAACAGGCACTCGTCGGCGGCCACAGCCGCGCCGGAGCCACCGCTCGAACCGCCCGGTACGCGCGACAGGTCCCACGGGTTGGCGGTGGTGAAAAAGGCCGAATTCTCGGTTGACGATCCCATGGCGAACTCGTCCATGTTCGTCTTGCCGAGCAGCACGGCCCCTGTCTCGCGCAGCCGACGATAGGCCGTCGC
>CAZLBQ010000473.1:0-4946 GCA_964557745.1 uncultured Anaerolineales bacterium | reverse complement strand
GCTGTTCGGTCGCCCAGTTCTTGGTTCAGAACAAGGCTCTCGTGCAAAACTTCCCGCGCGGCGGTTGTGTCCCCCTGGTCGAGGACGATATCACCGAGACTGCTCAACGCGTTGGCGATGCCCCACTTGTCCCCTAATCGACGCTGGACAGATAGACTCTCGGTTAGGTAACGATAGGCTGCGGCGCCATCACCCTGATAGCGCGCCACGAGACCCAAGTTGTTGAGGAGTTGACCAACTGCCCAACGATCACCAAGTTCGCGTAGCAGGGCGAGGCTTTGCTCGTATAAAGCGCGAGCGCCGGGATAATCTCCACCATGGCGCGCCACAATACCCAGATTGTTCAGTAGAGCGGCAACACCCTGTTTGTCGCCAATCCCTTCCAAAATAGCTAAACCTTCCTGATACAGGGTACGACCTGCCAAGCGGTCTCCTTGCTGGTTAGCCGCCGTTCCCGCTGCTTTCAGCGCCCTGGCACGTATCACCTGACGCAGTCGCGATACCTCCAATACATCGATGAGACTTAGACTGTCTTCATAGTAAGTTTGTGCCCGTGTATAGTCTCCCTTCAGCCGGTTGACTTCGCCGATCTCGATCAGCGTCTGGCTAACGCCGAGTAAGTCTCCTAAACTCTCATAGCTTATTCGCGCTCTCTCTAACCACGGCGCCGCGTCCGTATAGCGCTTCTGGCGAATCAACAGACCGGCGATGGCGCTTTCGGCCTGCGCGCGTAAGCGTGCTTCTCCCGTTCGGGTGGCTAAAGCGTATACCTGATGGTACAGATCGCCTGCCTCGGCCCACTCGCTGACCAGCTCTAGCACCTGGCCGAGCCTAAGCAGGACGGCGCCGCGTTCGGCCGCCGCGTCGTCTTCCGCCAGGAGTGGCAGCAGGCGACGGTAGTAGTCGATGGCGGTCGGGTTGGCGTAGGCCGCCTGGGCCGCCTCGCCCGCGCGGCCCAGGTACTCGCGGGTCTTGGCGCGGTAGGCGCTGCGCTCGTAGTGGAAGGCCAACAGGTCGAGGTACTGGTCCAGGCTGTCGTGGTAGCGGTCCTCGATGAACTGCGCCAGGTGGCCGTGCAAGAGGGTGCGGGTAGCGGACAACAGGCTCTCGTAGGCGACTTCCTGGGTTACGACGTGTTTGAAGAGGTACACCAGTTCCGGCTCGACCTGGTCGAGGGAGGCCAACTCGTGCCGCGTGATGTGGTCCAGGTCGGCCTGGACGCGCTCGACTGTCCCTAGGTCAGGATAGGCGCCAAAGAGCCAGTGGAACAGGAACTGGCGGCCGATGATGCTGGCGACCTTAAGGGTAATCTGCTGGCTCTCGGTTAACTGGTCGATGCGGCTCAGAATCAGGCTGTGCAGGCTGGTGGGCAGATCGAGCCGGGCCAACGCCTTTGTATCGCGCGGGTCGATCCGCTGGTCACGCAGATAGTTGAGCAGTTCCTCGATATAGAAGGGGTTGCCCTGGGCACGCTCCGCGACGAGGGCCTGGAGATTGGCGACCAGCCCTTCCCGCTCGGCGCCCTCGACCCCCCAATCGCCCACTCGCAAGCGCAACTCGATCAGGCGCGCGGCCTCCTGCGGTGAGAAGGTCGTGAGCGGTACCTCGGTGAAGTGGGGGAGACGGGCGACGCGCGGCGCATCACGGCGGGGCGGGTCCGGGGGCCGGTAAGCCAGCAGGACCATGACGGGCAGGTCGGTCATGGCGCGGCCCACCACTTCGAGCAGGTCATGGGACAGCGGGTCGATCCAGTGGATGTCTTCGAGGATGAGGAGGAGAGGGGGTGAAGGTTGAAGGTTGGACTCAAAGGGGGGTCTCTCACGCCTCGACGCGGAACGCGCGCTGACCCGCGCCCGGAGGCAGTCCACGAGGAGCGCTTCCAGCGACGCTTTGCGGAGCTTGGCGTCGAACGAGCGGGTCAGGTCGTTGTCGGGAATGGGGAGGTTGAGGACCACGCCGAGCAATGGCAAACGCGGTACGAGTGTTGGGTCAATGGCGGCCAAGGCTCTTTCCAGGCCACGTGTTTGCTCGTCCAGCGGCGCAGCGAGGTCGACGCCGAAGAAGGCCTGCCAGATGGGTTCCCAAACCAGATAACTATTATTGGTCCCGTACGATTGGCACTCGCCGCCGAGAATCTTGAACCCGCGCGCCTGGGCCGCGCGCTCGATCTCGGCCACCAGCCGCGACTTGCCCATGCCGGCCTCGGCCGTGATGCCCACCATCTGACCCTGTCCATGGGCGGCCAGCGCCAGCCGCGCCTCGATGCGGCGCTGCTCGGCCTCACGCCCGACCATCGGCACGGCATAGCCAACGCCCGGCTGCGTCGCCTTGGACACCGTCTGGCGCTCTAGCATCGCAAAGACAGGAATGAGAGCTGTTTTGCCCTTGACGCGAAGGGCGGGCAGCGGCTCGAAGGCAAAGGCGCTGTGGGTGGCGTCATAGATGCGCTGGCTGACCAGGACCTGCCCCGGCTGCGCGGCCTGCATCAAGCGCGCCGAGAGGTTGACGTCGTCGCCGAGGACGCCATAGGTGCGCCGCGTCGAGCCGCCGTAAGGCCCTGTCCGCATCCGTCCGTGGGTGATGCCGATCTGAACTGACTGAATGAAGTCGAGGTGCGGCGGGGTAGCCGCCAACTCAAGCGCTGCGGCCGCCGCTCGGCGTGGATCATCACCGTGAGCGATGGGCGCGCCGAAGGCAGCATAGAGATAGCTCCCCTTGTCGCCGATGGTCAGTTGGAGGAGGAAGCCCTCATAGCGGGCGAGGATAGACTGCACCCAGCGGATATAGGTGTCCAATTGGGTCTGGGCGCTCTCGCGCTCGTAGGCGATGCCGCTAAAGCGGAGGAATACGGCCACGCACGGACGTAACTCGGCGAGGAATTCGCCTTGTCCACGGCGCGCGCGCTCGTAGACCGGGGTGAGGACCCAGGGCCGCACCTGATCTTCGGTCAGCGCCTCGGCGGGGAGAGAGGGCCACGCCGCAGGAGGCACGTCGACCGTCAGCCGGCCCACGACCGCAAACCGCTCGCCACTGTCCGCATCGCTGCGCCTGCCTACCACCTCGACGTCGCTGGCGAGTTCGGCCACGGCGGCGGCGTCCAGAACGACGTCACCTTTCTCCGCGTGATGCTCGGCAGCGGCCAGGCGGTCCAGTGTCGCCCCAGCCAGCACATCGACGAGTTGCGTCTGGGGATCGCCGACCAGGAAACGGCGCACCGAGCCGACCGCTACTGCTGCTTTCATCGCCAGAGCCACTACGCCCCCATCGGGCGTGGGCAGGGCGGTGAACTGCGCCATCGCGGTCTGCATCGTCAGCGCGCACGCTGTAGCGCGGTAGGTCGCACTGGGGATAGGAGCAGGTGGCGTCCGCAAGCACTCGGAAGCCTGGGGGATCGGCAGCGCATCGTCAAACCAACAGGTGATGGCATCCCCGCTAAAGCCAACGACGGCGCCGCCGTAGCGGTCGACTTCGGCAATCAGGGCATCGTAGACCAGATTGAGCGTGCGCGTCAGCTCCTCTGCGCCGCGCTGCGGCCCCAGCGCGCCCGCCAGGGCTTCGGTCAGGGGTGTGAAGCCAGAGATGTCGGCGAACAGAGCGGCGCCCCGGGTGCGGCTCGGCAGGCCGACCCCGTGGGCCAACGCCAGGCGTCGATCAATGGGAATGTAGACGCTGGGGGTTTCCATTCACTCACGCTGCTCCCCTCTACTCTGTGGCGGAGGCGCTCTTTCTGGCGCTTCAGGCCAATTGGTAGAGTAGACGGTTTGCACTATAATTACCCTCCCTCGCTTACCCCTGGCGCAGCGGGCCTGGGCTGACCAGGGAGCCGAGGATGTGCGACAGGGCTTTGTCGAGGGGGCCTACGGATAACCGCCGACTATACCCATCCTCACGAGAATGCGTTTAGAAAGAGCCGAGGAGCCAGTTGCCGGCCACGTCAGGGTCGTCGCTGTTGAAGAACTCGTCGGTCGCCTGAACCAGTTCTTCGCGCGTCAGGAGGCCGTCCGAGTCGCGATCCAGCCGGCGGAAGCTCGCCGCTGCATCGTCGGCGTCGATGCCCCAGCCGCGTAGGTTATCAATAAACTCCTGCTCGGTAAGCCGTCCATCCCCATCCTGGTCGGCGAGGGCGATGGCGGTATCGGCATAGGAGCCTACCAGCGCCTCGAAGCTCGCAGGGTTGCTCAGCAGACCGTCCCAGCCGCTCTGATACTCGGCTAGCGTCACGCGCTGGTCTTTGTTAGCGTCCGCCAGGTGTTGCACAAACTCCCACTGGGCCATTAACCCGGTGGTGAACTCGGTATGCTTAGCCGTCCCGGCCTGGACCGCGTAGACGTTCGCCAGCCGCTCGGTGAGATCCGCGTAGTCGGCCCGGGTGAGTTCCCCGTCATGGTCTGCGTCGAAGAGTGTGAACATATGCTCAAGTTTGCGGGCTTGCAAGGCGCTCAACATGATGCCATGCTCCTTGTGAGGGGTACGAACCAGGGTGGAATCAGTAGTCCGATTATAGGAAGGCGGCGTCATGAGATCGTGAATTCCGCCCTCGCGGGGCGTGAATTCCAGGACGAGATCTCAGGACATCGTCAAATCGTGGTGCGCCAGTCCCTGTCAGGCATTGTCTGAGATTGGAGGCACGCCCATGGCCGAGGGTCTACACGTCAGACTACTTGGGGGCCTAGCCATCAGCCGGGACGGGCAGCCTGTGACGGGCTTCGTGTCGCACAAGGCCCAGGCCCTGCTGTGTTATCTGGTTGTCACCGGCCGACCGCACTCCCGCGAGGCGCTCGCTACGCTCCTGTGGGGCGAGGCGGGGCACGTCGACGCCCGCGCCAGCCTGCGGCAGGTGCTCTCCAATCTCCACAAACTCCTCGGACCCTCCCTGATCGTTACCCGCGAGACGGTGGCGTTCGATCGAGCCAGCCCCTACGACCTCGACGTCGAGGCGTTCCTGG
>CAZLBQ010000472.1:0-4956 GCA_964557745.1 uncultured Anaerolineales bacterium | reverse complement strand
CCAAAGCGGCCGCGACCGAAGCGCCCAAGGCAGCGGCGACGGCGGCGCCCGCCGCGAAGACCGGCGCCAAGCTCAAGATCGGCCTCGTCACCGACCAGGGCGGTGTCAACGACAAGAGCTTCAACCAATCGGCCTGGGAAGGCGTCCAGCGGGCTATGAAGGAGTTGGGCGTTGATGGGCGCTTCATCGAGTCGAAGGCCGAGACCGACTACGAGAAGAACCTCGACACCTTCGCCACCGAGAAGTATGACCTTATCCTGGGCGTTGGCTTCTTGATGGGCGACGCGCTCGCCAAGAAGGCCAAGCAGTACCCCGACCGCCGCTTCGCCATCGTCGACAACGCCTACGCCCCGGCCAAGGCCGGCGACCCCGACCCGTACACGACGGACCTCAAGAACGTCACCAGCCTGATGTTCGCGGAGGATGAGGTCGGCTACCTGGCCGGTGTCCTGGCGGGCTGTATGTCCAAGAGCGGGACGGTGTGCACTGTCAGCGGCATGGAGATTCCGCCCGTCATCCGCTACGTGACCGGCTTCCAGAACGGCGCCAAGTCGCAGAAGACCGACATCAAGGCCCTCAACACGTACATCCCCAGCTTCGTCGACTCGGCGAAGGGTAAGGAGACCGGGGCGGCGATGATCGGCCAGGGCTGCGACGTCGTGTTCGGCGTCGGCGGCATCACCGGCAACGGTGGTCTCCTGGCCGCCAGCCAGGCGGGCAAGATGGCCATTGGCGTCGACGTCGACCAGTACAACACCTATCCCGAGGTCAAGGGCGCGCTCATCACCAGCGCCATGAAGAACGTCGATGTGGCCGTGTTCAACGCCATCAAGGACTTCCAGGCTGGCAATCTCAAGGCCGGCATCAGCACCGCCAACGCCAAGAACGGCGGCGTGGGTCTGGCTCCCTACCACGACTGGGACAGCAAGATCGACCAGAAGTGCAAGGACGCCGTCGCCAAGGCCACCGACGGCCTCAAGAACGGCACCATCAAGACTGGCTACCAGCCCTAATCTTCACCCAGACACAACGCCCGCAGGTTCTCGCCTGCGGGCGTTGTCTTGTCCTGTCATTTGCCTGACTGCCTAACCCACCGTCTTCACCCGTCGGTAGTGCCGCTTGGCCTTCGCGCGGTTCCCACAGTCCTCCATCGAGCACCAGCGACGGCTGTGATTCTTGCTCAGGTCGAGGAACAGCCAGCCGCACGTCTCGCCCTCGCACGCCCGTACCCGCCGCAAATCGCCCGCCGTCAGCACGTCCGCCGCCGAGCGCGCCACCGGCCAGAGCACCTGATCCAACGCGTCGCCCGCCTCCTCCCAATCCCAGCGAAAGCCACCGTCCTCACTCACCAGCCGCGCGTGCGGCATCGTCTCCGCCAGGACCGCGTTGAAGGCCGCCAGGTCGCGCGCGTCCGCAGCCTGTTCCCGATCCACAGCGACAAAGATCCGATACAGCGTCTCGCGCAGGTCGAGCGCCCGCCGCCAGACGGCGTCGGCCTCGTCTGGCCGACGCTCGGCCACGCCCCGTAGCCGCGCCACGACATCCTCCGCCACGACGCCCCGTTGCCGCGCCCACTCCAGCAAGTCCTCGTAGCCGCGCAGATGATCCGCCGCGATCACGAGCTCCCCCGTGTTCGGGTCCGTGTGGTGCCCACCCACCGTATTGCAGAAATCGAGGCACAGCCGCCCGCCTAGGGACGAGTATTGATAGCCCTCTGCCATATGGCCTCCCCGCGGGGGCCAGATTAGACCGTCTGCCCTCGCTAAAACATCTCAATATAACTACCAAAATACGCTTGACAAGTTAGATTGATTGTGGTACAATCTAACCATCAAACACATTATAGCCGGTTGATTGAGGTCTGTCAAGAGGTGGTTTGATCCGACACGAGCACGGCAAGGAGGTCAAGTAATGAGCATGCTACGATCAGTTAAGGTTTACCCCACCTTCAACGATGCGGCCCATGACCGCCCCATCCTCACCGACAGTGGGAGCTGGCGCGCGGTTGTCATCCTGTTGGCGTTGCTGCTCGTCGTCAACGGGCTGGCGCTTCTGCTCATGTTGCGGTAGAATCGCCTGACGTGTCCTTGCCCGTTGTCGAGGACTCGTCAGGCCCACTCTCAACGATAAAGGAGACCCAGAGTGAGCGAGACAATCACCAAGACCGACGTCCTGGCCCAGGTGGCCGCGGCCCGCCGCGAGTGGGAGAGCGTCCTGGCCGGCCTGACGCCGCAACAGATGACCACGCCGGGCGTCGTGGGCGAGTGGTCCGTGAAGGACATTGTCGCCCACGTGCGGGCCTGGGAGGGCTACGCCGCCAACCAGTTAGGCGCCGCCGCGCGGGGTGAGACGCCCGACAGGCGGCTGGGGTTCGCGCCCCAGGCGATCCCGGCAGAACTCCTCCAGGCCGACGACGATCCGGTCAACGCCTGGATTTACGAGCAGCACCGCCATCGGCCGGTCGAGGACATCCTGGCCGAGGAACGCCAGGCCTACCAGGACCTGCTGGCGGCGGTCGAGGAGTTGCCCGAAGACGCGCTGCTCCAGCCCCGATACTTCACCTGGGCCGGCGACGCCCCGTTGCTGAATCGCCTGACGAACAACACCGTACATCACTACCCCGAACATAGCGCGTCGATCCGCGACTGGCTGGAGAGCCAGGCGTGATGCGGCTGAGCGCCGAGGCAGCGCGACGCCTCATGCTCGCCGCCCTGGGCTTGAGCCAACCCCCACCGCCTGGCGCCGGCAAAGCCGACGTCCTCACCACCATCCGCGCCCTGGGCGCCCTGCAAATCGATCCCATCCACGTCGTCGCCCGCAGCCCCTACCTCGTCCTGTGGGGCCGCCTGGGCGACTACGACCCGCGCTGGCTGGATGAACTGCTCGCCGAGGGCGCGCTGTTCGAGTACTGGTCCCATGCGGCGTGCTTCCTCCCCGCCGAGGACTGGCCGCTCTACCGACGGCTGATGCTCGACGGCGTCAAGGGCTGGCGGCACGCCCGCGACTGGCTCAGCCGCCACCCCGACGTCCACGATCAGGTCCTGTCGCACGTCCGTCAGGGCGGCGCTGTCAAGGCGTCGGACTTTGAGCGCACCGACGGACGGCGCGGGACGTGGTGGGACCGCAAACCGGCTAAGATCGCCCTCGAAGCCTTGTTCGAGACCGGTGACCTGATGATCGCGCGCCGCCACCACTTCCAACGTGTCTACGACCTGCGCGAGCGCGTCCTGCCCGACTGGGACGACGCCGACGCTCCGCCCCTCGCTGCCGTCGAACGCACGCTGGCCCAACGGGCCGTCCACAGCCTGGGGGTGACGACGGCGCGCTGGGCCAGCGACTACTTCCGCATGCCGCGCCCGCACACCGCCCGCTTGCTCACAGAGCTGACGGATGAGGGAGCGCTGCTCCGCTGCGAGGTCGAGGGCTGGCCGGCGCCCGCGTTTATCCACCCCGCCCGCCTGCCCCTGGCCGCGCTTGCCAACCAGGGCGGGTTGGAGCCAACGTATACGACCCTCCTGTCGCCCTTCGACCCACTCGTCTGGGACCGCGAGCGGGCCAGCGCCGTCTTCGGCTTCGACTACCGTATCGAGTGCTACACGCCCGCCCCGCAGCGGCGCTACGGCTACTTCACCCTCCCGATTCTGCACCGCGGTCGGCTGGTCGGCCGCCTCGACCCCAAAGCCCACCGCCGCGACGGCGTCTTCGAGGTCAAGGCCCTCCACCTGGAGCCGGGCGTAACGGTCGACGACACCCTGGCGCGCGACGTCGCCGCTGCGCTGCGCGCCTGCGCCGCCTGGCACGCCACGCCCGACGTCGTCATCCAGTCCTCCGACCCACCGGAAGCTGCCGCCGCCCTGCGTGTTCGGCTGTCACCCTGAGAATGCCATGTCGCCATCGACAGGCGACGAGCCAAGAACCCCGGCGACCGTCAAGCCGCCAACGTGTGGACAACTCTCCGCTGCTCGTTGTCCAATCGCTACAGCATCTAGCGCAACATGGCGTTAAACTAGAGGGGACTCTAGTGGCCCCTCAAGGAGGCGATAATGATTCATGATACGATCCTCGATCCCTGGGAAGTGAAAGAAGAAGCATTTCCCGCCCAAGGCTCAGCCCAAGAGAAGTTAGCTTTCGCCCTCAACTACGCTATTCTCGCTCCCTCGGGCCATAACACCCAGCCCTGGCTGTTCCGCATCAAGAAGGACTTTGTTGAGGTTTACTTCGACCAGACGGCGGCGCTGCCGGTGGTGGACCCCGACAACCGCGAGTTGATGATGAGCGTGGGGGCCGCGCTGTTCAACCTGCGGCTGGCCCTGCGCTACTTCGGCTATTCGGCCGACACCGCCATCCTCCCTGACCCCCAGAAGCCCGACCTGGCGGCGCGGGTGAGCCTCGGCCGCCCCTACACGCCGACCGACGACGAGAAAGAGATGTTCCACGCCATCCCGGGGCGGCGCACCAACCGCTCGGCCTTCGAGCCGCGCCCGGTCGCCGAGACGCTCCTGGAGGCGTTGAAGATGGCCGCCAACCAGGAAGGCGCGTGGCTGTACGTCGTCGAGCGCGAGGACGTGCGCAATGCCGTCGCCGACCTGGTCGCGGAGGGCGACAAGATTCAGTGGCAGAACAAGCAATTCCGCCGCGAACTCTCGTCCTGGACGCACCCCAATCGCAGCCTGCGCCGCGACGGTATCCCGGGCTACGCCCAGGGTATCTCCGATACGGCCAGCTACGCCGGTCCGCTGGTCATTCGCACCTTCGACCTGGGCAACGGCCAGGCCGCCCGCGACCACCAGTTGGCGATGGGGTCACCGGCCCTCGTCGTCCTCGGCACCGACCGCGACACGACGGCCGATCGTCTGGCGGCCGGTCAGGCGCTGCAGCGCGTGCTGCTCAAGGCGTGCGCCTCGGGGCGGCGACGGCGGTCTACGTCTGGTACTTCAACGGGCTGGGCTGGACGAG
>CAZLBQ010000471.1:0-4966 GCA_964557745.1 uncultured Anaerolineales bacterium | reverse complement strand
CTTGCGCACCAGGAAGACGTCCAACGGCGCGCCGAGGGCCTGGGCGACCTCGTAGGCCACGGGGACGCCGCCGCGCGGCAGGGCCAGGACGATCACGTCCGGGCGGCCCGCGTACCCTGTCAGCCGCATGGCGAGGCGGCGCCCGGCGTCATAGCGATCTTGAAACGCGGTCTCGCTCTGGCGGTGAAACACGGCTGTCCTCCTGTCGCAAGTATACCCCCGTCGTCCAGCGCCGTAAAGTGGAGTCCAGGCCGCCGGGCGCTGATTTAAGCAGGGTGAAACCGGCTCTTCAGTGTTATAAATTCGTAAATTCACATCGGGAGCCAGGGCCGGGCTATTGACAGGCTGGGTGAGGATTTGTATAGTAGTGAAGCAATTTTCGTAACATTGGCCTGTTTGACGTTTTAGAAAGGGAACCGCCCGGCATGCGCTCCACGTGTACCCGGCTCGTACTCGCTCTCGTTTGCTCGCTCCTCCTGTTGGGCCTCGCCTCGACGGCCTCCGCTCAGGAAGGCTCGGCCAATCCCCTCATCCCCCAACTGCGCGGCATCACCCACGAACTCGATGAACTGGCAGAGGCGGTGGCTCGCAACGACGCGCCCGCCGTGCGCCACGCCTACGATGAGGTTCACGAGCAGTGGGCGGCGATTGAGGACGGCGTGCGGGACCAGTCCCCGACGGCCTACACCGCCATCGAGGACCAGCTCCACGCCCTCAAGGCGGCGGTCAAGGCCGAGCCGCTAGCGGGCGCGGCGGCTGGTCAGGCGGCGCAGGGCATGGACCACGCCATCGACGAGTTTATCGCGGCGCTGGGCATGGGGACGGTCGAAGGCGGCGCGGCGGTCGAGGGCGCGAGCCTGAACGCGGCGTTGGCGACGCTGGACCAGGCGGCCGACGCAGCCCGACGCGGCGACACAGCGATGGCGGCGGTGGCGCTGCGCGAGTTCAAGAGCGCCTGGCCGAGCGTCGAGGCGGTGGTGGCGGCGCGTTCCCACGAAGCGTATGAACAGACCGAGGACGGCATGGTCAAGGCCCTCACGCTGCTGACGGCCACGACCCCCGACACGACGGCCGCCCTAGACACCATCGGCCAGATGCAGGCCCAGTTGCAGCCCCTCGTCTCCGTCGCCCAGTATGGCGTGGCCGACGCCGCATTCATCATGCTGCGCGAGGGTCTGGAGGCGCTACTCATCATTGGCGCGCTGCTGGCCTTCCTCAAGAAGTCCAACAACGCCGACAAGCAGCGCTGGATCTGGCTGGGCGGCCTGGGCGGCGTCGTGGTGAGCATCCTGCTCGCCATCCTCATCCAGCGCGTGTTCGCCTCGGCGCTGTCCGGCGCGAACCGCGAACTGGTCGAGGGGCTGATTGGTCTCGTGGCGGCGGGGATGCTCGTCTACGTGAGCTACTGGATGCACGGCAAGGCCCAGATGGGAGCCTGGCAGCAGTACATCCGCCAGCAGAGCACGTCGGCGCTGGCGCGCAACAGCCTATTCTCGCTGGCGCTCATCGCCTTCCTGGCCGTGCTGCGCGAGGGCGCGGAGACGGTCGTCTTCTACATGGGTATCGCGCCGTCGATTGAACTGAATCAACTGGTGCTGGGGATTGGCCTGGCCGTCGCCGTCCTGGCCGTCGTCGGCGTCGCCATCCTGCGCTACGGGGTGCGCCTGCCGCTGCGGCCCTTCTTCCTGGTGACGAGCGTTCTGCTGTACTACATGGCCTTCAAGTTCGTCGGCACCGGCATCCACGCCTTGCAGGTGGCCGGAGTCGTGCCCGCGACCTTCAGCCGCTATCTGCCGTCGTGGCAGTTCGTCGGCCTCTTCCCAACCGTCGAGACGACGCTGGTGCAGGGCCTGCTCGTTCTGCTGGCCGTGGGGGCCGTCCTCTGGCTGCGGCGGCAGACGCCGGTCCTGGCGCGCAGCTGAGCCAGCTACATAGTCAATTCACCGCCGAGGGCGCAGAGGACGCGGAGGGAGAAATAGTACCTAGCTCTCCGCGCCCTCTGTGTTCTCGGCGGTGAGACGCGCAGCCCGTGACAAATGACAGTGGGCTGCCTTCTGCCTTCCGCCTTCCTCCCTACCGCACCCGGTCGACGCGCCACTGGAAGGCGCAGCGGACGTCGCTGGCGTTGCGGCACACGACCTGGGCGACGAACATCGTCGGCAGGCTCACGGCGGCCGCCTGGCCTGTGCCGGGCTTGATGGGACCGACGCTGAGGATGGGCGCCGACGCTGAGAGCGGGTTGAACGCCTCCAGGTAGAGGTCGCTCGCGCCGTCGTTCTGGACGGTGATAGACACGTCCAGGGCGTCGCGGCCACGATTGGGGAAGACCGGGTAGGCGACGCCGACGTCGCCACGCACGACGCCCGGCCCGCCAATGGTCTGCCCACCGATGGGCAGCGGGTCGGGGCGGACGGGGAGGGGCAGCATGGGGCGCGGGGTCGCGGCGGCGGGCTGGGGCGGGCGCGGCTCCTGCGCCTGGGTGGTGTAGACCGAGGTGAACAGCAGGGTCAGGGCAATCAGCATCAGGGTGGCCGAGAGGAGGATCCAACGTCGCATGGGCATACTCCTTCCAAAGGGACCAAGACGGGTCATGTCCGAGTGCGCGCTCACCCTCCAAGACGTTCCCGGCACGACAGCAGCAACGGGGTGTCGAGAGATTTTACACTCTGTTTACAGACATCACCCGTGGCCGCCTGCCTTCCGCCTTCTGCCTTCCGCCTTCTGCCCTCTGCCTTGACTTCCCCTCCCGTTCCGGCTATATCTCCCCTATGCGCCTGATTATCCAGATCCCCGCCAAAGACGAGGCCGCCCACCTGCCCGCCGTCCTGGCCGACCTGCCCCGCCATATCCCGGGCGTCGATGAAATCGGCGTCCTGGTCATCGACGACGGCTCAGTGGACGGCACAGCGGACATCGCCCTGGCGTCGGGGGCCGATTGGGTTATCCGCCACCGGGGCAACAAGGGCCTGGCGGCGGCGTTCCAGACCGCCCTGGATGCTTCGCTGCGGCTGGGCGCGGACATCATCGTCCACACCGACGCCGACGGCCAGTATCGTGGCGCGGACATCCCGGCCCTCATTGCCCCCATCCTCGATGGCACGGCCGACCTCGTCGTGGGCGACCGCCAGACACGCACCCTCGACCACTTCTCGCCCCAGAAGCGCTTCCTGCAGTGGTTCGGTAGTTGGGTTGTGCGCCGCGCGTCGGGCACGACGGTCCCCGATGCCGTCAGCGGCTTCCGCGCCTACTCGCGCGAGGCGGCCTTGCGGCTGTACGTCGGCAACCAGTTCACCTACACCGTCGAGACCCTCATCCAGGCGCGACGGCGGCGGCTGACCGTCACCCACATCCCCATCACCGTCAACCCTGACACGCGCCCGTCGCGGCTACATCGCGGCAATTGGGGCTTCGTCAAGCGTCAGGCGGGCATCATCGTCCGCACCTACGCCACCTACGAACCGCTCAAGACTTTCTTCTACCTGGCGCTGCCCTTCCTCCTCGTCGGGCTGGTCCTGCTCGGCCGCCTGGGCCTGCTGTACCTGGCGGGCGAAATTGAGCGCGGCAGCCACGTCCAATCGCTGGTCATCGGCGCGACGGCGCTCATGCTGGGCGGCCTCATCTTCCTGTTCGGCATCCTGGCCGACCGCATCGGCGACAACCGGCGGATGATGGAAGAGGTGCTGTACCAGATCCGGGCGCAGCAGGTGGGCAAGGGGCTGCCCGACGCGGACGACGGCTGGCAAGGGCGTGCGCTGCGCGAGCTGGAGGCGACAGCCGCGGCGCGCTACCAGGACACGGGCACGGACTGACGACAATCTAACGAAATTCGTGCGTCAGGCCGTAACCACTTCCCTCTGTATACGTCTATTCCCGTGAGAGGCGAACAATTGACAAAGGGCGTCGGTCTGGGTATGATTTCGCCCCTGGGGGGGACGACCAGGCCGGCGCAGTGGGGCATGGCTGCCATGTGTTCCCAGCTTGCGCGGTGGTGGTCCTCGCAAACCGCGCGGCCTGGGCATGCACACGCTGTGGCATGCCTCTCGTTATTTAAACAGGAAGCCGTATCGCAATGATGCTCTCATCCGTTGTAACAAGCGAAAGAGGTACCGCCGTGCAGGACGAACGCGATCTGATCCTGCGAGCCCAGGCCTATGAGCCGGCGGCCTTCGCTGAGATCTACGAGCGCTTCTACCAGGGCATCTATAACTATGTCTTCTACCGGCTCGGCGATGAGCCACTGGCGGAAGACATCGCGGCGGAAGTGTTCGTCAAGGCGTTGGAAGCCATCGACAGCTACACCTTTCGCGGCGTGCCCTTCTCTGCCTGGTTGTACCGGATTGCCAACAACATGGTGACGGACCACTTCCGCCGCAAGCCGCGTAACAACCACTTGCCGCTGGAAGAGACTCAGATCGCCACGGACGACAATCCCAACGACATGCTGGAGCGCGGCTTTACCCAGCGCGAGCTACAAAACGCGCTCGGCCTGCTCACGGATGAGCAGCAGCAAGTCATTATTCTGAAGTTCGTTGATGGCCTGTCGAACCTGGAGGTCGCCCAGGTGCTCGGCAAGACCGAGGGGGCTATCAAATCATTGCAGCATCGCGCGCTGGCATCCCTGGGCCGCGTTCTTGCTGACTTCGCGCAGGATGGCTACTAAAGAGTTGGTGTGACGGAACCGGATGGCGTGTCATGACGTTGGAGCATCTGCTTGACCTCTGCCTGGCCCAACTGAATACGGGCGACGCAGACCTGGCGACGGTCCTGGCTCAGTACCCTGAGCAGCGGGCCGCGCTGGAGCCGATGCTACGCGCTGCCCTGGCGGTCCGCCACACCCCCGCGCCCGCCCCCAGCCAGGAGGCCCGTCTCAAGGGCCGCGAGCGGCTGGCGGCGGCGCTTATGGCGCGTCTACCCGCCGAAGCCCTCGACGCCGCCCTGGCCGGGCTGCAACGCGGCGCGACGGTGG
>CAZLBQ010000470.1:0-4993 GCA_964557745.1 uncultured Anaerolineales bacterium | reverse complement strand
TCACCCTGGCCAATTCGCCCCTCGTCTCCGGGCACATCAACGTGCTGGCCGTCGACCGCAACGACAACCTGTGGATCGGGACCGGCATGGGCTTGATGCGGTACAGCGGCGACGTGCCGCCGGACGAGGTCAACCCGCCGACGCCCCCCGCCACCTACACCCCGTCGCCTACGCCGCTGCCCACCGCGACGCCGCTGCCGACGGCCACGCCCGTCATGATTACGCCGGCCTCGGGCGGCGGTGCGGTGACGCTCACCCCGGCCGTCCCGACGCCCACCGAGACCCCCTTCCCCGGCTCGCCGCCCCCCGAGATTCCCGAGGCGTCGACGCTGCTCCTCCTGGGCAGCGGCCTGGCTGGGTTGGCGGGCTACGCCCGCTTCTGGATGCGCCGCCGCCGCTAACCAGCGAAGAGAGCACACGGACAGGCGCAGAAAAAACGGATGAACGCGGATCAGATGGATCATCTAATCCGCGTTCATCGGCGTTTATCGGCGGTCCTGATTACCTGGCTAGAGGACCGGACCGCTCCCCATCCGGCTGCCCCGCGCTGGCGACAGGGAGCGCGGGGCGCGCCACCAGCCGCCGGCCCGCTGGCGCAACCGCGCGTGCCACGGCGTGACGGGTTCGACACGCGACAGGTAGGCGATGGTCTGGTCATAGCCCGCCTGGAGCATGACATCTGTCTTCGAGTAGTCCGACATGGGGCACGCTTCGGGCGGCATGAGCTGGATGTGGTGCAGCCGGACTCTGGACTGGGCGCAGCGCTGGACGCTGTCCTGCCACTGACGCTGGACCAGTGCCCCGATAGCCTGGCTGCTGACGTGCAGTACCGTCTTGCGCCCAACCGGCGGCGCTGGACCATCGATGATGTGCAGGGCGTACACCTCGCGCGCGCCGTGGTCGAGCGCGACCTCGATGGGCAGCAGGGCGACCGCGCCACCGTCGACGTAGTCGCCGTCGTCCAACGGGTGGGGCGGGTGCAGCGGTGGCAGGGCCGTCGTGGCCAGCACGGCGTCGAGAACCTTGTCAGTGGGGCGTTCCCCTAGCACGCGCATCGCCCCGGTGTCCAGGTTGGTAGCGACGATGTAGCAGGGCACGGCGAAATCGGCAAAGTGCTCCGCGCCGGACACGAGATGACGCTCCACGAAGCGGCGGAAGGCGTCGTTGGGGTACATGCTGCCCTGGCCTGTCATGAGACGCCAGGCGACCTGGAGGCGATTACCGGGGTAGATGTCCTCGCGGCGTGTCGCGCGCCAGACCTCGGCCAGCCGCTCGACGCGGCTCAGCGACGGCTCGACGGCCAGGAACGCCGCGTTGATGCCGCCGACGGACGTGCCGACCAGGAGATCCGGACGAGTCCCGCGTTCGAGGAGTGCCCGCAGCGCGCCCGCCTGCAGTGCGCCGCGACTCCCCCCACCGCTTAACACAAACGCAATCATGGCTGGTCTCTCCTCCTCAAACCGCTACACCCAATACTACGCGTCTCCCACCCTTACCGTTGCGCCGCGCTCACCCTGTCTCGGCCTCCTCGCCGTCACTCTCGGCTGCTTCCAGCTGGACAGCGGCGACGGCCTTGCGGCCAAACAACAGATAGCCCGTGTGCGGCGTCAGGCGATCCTCCGGACGCAGCCGCGCCGGGACCGTCTTGTACAGCCGCAAGATGATCTCCGCCACCTCAAGATCGGCAAAGCCGACGGCCTTCATGGCCGCCAACGCGGCGCTCACCTGGTTGGTCGTCGGGACGAGCGCGCCGAACGCCCCGCCCCACTTGAGCGCCTCCCAGACCTGGGTCAGGTAGTCTTCCGGCTCCCGCACATCCAGGAAGACAGCATCCACGTCCTGTTCAGCGAAACCCGTGCCAATGTCCTGGACCTTGAAGTCCACCCACTCTGAGAAGCCAACGCGCTCGATGTTCTTGCGCGCCCGCGCCTGCATGTCCTCACGCGCCTCGTAGGAGTAGACGCGGCCGCCGGGCCGCACGTAGTGGGCCAAGGCTGTTGTCAGCGCGCCGCTGCCGGTCCCCGCTTCGATGACGCGGATGCCCGGCCCGATGCCGAGCTTCACCACCGCGTAGCCCATATCCTTGGGATACATAATCGTCCCACCGCGCTGGACGGTCATAACCAGGTCGAACAGCGTGGCCTGGAGGACGACGAACCGCTGGCCGCGATGCGACTCGATGACGCGCCCCAACGGCTGGCCAAGGATGTCGTCGTAGGCGATGATGCCGCGATGGGTATGGAACTCGCCGCCGGGGGCGAGCCGAACGACAAAGCGTTTGTCGTCGGCGCTCAAGAGCAGGACGAGTTGACCAGGCTCTGCAATATTCACACGAGGCTCCTACGGATCAGAGTTGTACCAGCCCACAAGTATCAAGGTTCTGGCGCGCCGTGTCAAGCCCCAGCCGAGTTACAAACCTCGCCGTGGCGACACGTATGATTCGAGGGACCGGAGGCGTCACACCGTCGCGCCCCCGTAGCTCAGTGGACTAGAGCACCTGTCTTCGGAACAGGGTGTCGTAGGTTCGAATCCTACCGGGGGTACACTGGGGTGGGACCCGTTTTCCAGTTGAAAACGGGTCCCTATGTTTGCCGGACCGTCCCGGCCCGGCTATAATTGGCCGCGAGTGGGTAGCCCTGCCCACGCACCTCTGGTTGGGAGCAACGCTTCATGTCCGAAGCCCCCCGGACCTTGAGTGAGCGCGAGACCGATGTCTTGCGCCTGCTAGCCACCGGCGCCAGCAACCAGCAGATCGCCGATGAGCTGCACATCACCGTCAACACGGTCAAGGTCCACGTCCGCAACATCTTCGACAAGCTAGGCGCCCAGACGCGCACCGAAGCCACGGTGTACGCCATCCACGCGGGCCTGGTGCCGCTGCCCCGGGCTGCTCTCGACGAGGCCACGCGCCGCGCCGAGGAAGCCCTGGCGACCGGGACCGGGGTGCTGACGGCTCCTGCCTCTGACAATGGCGCGCCGAGCCAGGCGCCTGACGACGCGGCAGCGGGTGAGACTGCCACGGTCGCGGCCCCTCTCGCGCCCACCCCGGCGCGTGGCGCCTCGCGGTTGCTACTCTGGCTAGCGCCACTGTTGGTCGCGGCCCTGGCCCTCACTGGGGCGTTGGTCTGGCAGCGCACCCAGGCCCAGCCCGCGCCCAGCGCCACCGCCGCGCCGCGCGACCCGAGCGGCGCGCCCATCACTACCGTCGGCCAGCGCTGGCTTGAGTTAAGCCCCTTGCCCACAGCGCGCGGCGGGCTGGCGGTCGTCGCCCAGGGCGACAGCCTCTACGCCATTGGCGGGCAGACAGCAGCCGGCGTCACCGGCCAGGTCGAGCGCTTCTCCCTGGATAACACCTGGACCGCCCGCCAGAGCAAGCCTACCCCCGTGCGCGACGTGAGCGCCGCCGTCCTCGGCGGCCAGATCTACGTACCGGGCGGCTGCGACGGCGACGGGCGCCCCGTCGATGTCGTCGAGGTCTATCAACCGTCGAGCAACCAGTGGACGACGGCGGCGAAGCTGCCGCGCCCGCTGTGCGGTTATGCCCTAGCCGCCGTGGAAGGCAAGCTGTATCTGGTTGGCGGCTGGGATGGGTCAACCTACCGCGCCGAGACGCTGATCTACACGCCGGGTGGCGCGGGCTGGCAGGAAGGCCCGCCCATGCCAACCGCGCGCGCCTACGCCGGGGCGGCCGTCCTGGACGGCACGCTGCATGTCATCGGTGGCAGTAACGGCGCACCGCTGACGACCCACGAGGCGCTGGACCCGGCGGCGGAAACGGCGGGCAGCGCGTGGAAGACCTATGCGCCACTCCCGGCCCCACGCGCCCGGCTGGGCGCGGCCAGCGTCGGACGCAGCATCTACGCCCTGGGCGGCGGCGCGGGGGACCTGGGATTGGCGAGTTACGACGCCAGCAAGGATAGCTGGCGTGTCGAAGAGACGCCCTTCAGCGAGGACTGGCAGGGCCTCGGTCTGGCCGCCAACGACCTGCGCCTGTACGCGCTGGGCGGCGACGGGCCGCGGGCGACCAATCGGGCTTACCAGGCGCTCTTCCAGCTCATCCTGCCCGTGGGCCGCCCCAATCCGTAATGGACACCCCATGAGCTTACGAAGGCTCCCCGCCTGGCTCCTGCGCCTAATCGCCGCCCTGTGCGCGGCGAGCCTGGTCATCATCGGCCTGACCTATGGCTGGGCCGAGCGCGCCTCCATCGCCGAGAGCGCCCCTCCGCGTCTCATCCCCCACACCGACGTCAACCCGTACGGCGCCAACTTCTTCCTCGACCTGGAGGTCGAGGCCTGGAAGCGGGAGAAGACGGTCCAACTGGCCCAGGCGGCTGGGCTGGGCTGGGCTAAGCAGTCGTTCCCCTGGGAGGCCATCGAGCCGCGCGCCAAGAGCCGTTATGTCGACACCGAGGGCCGCAGCACGTGGCAGAAGTACGATGATATCGTTGACCTGTTCAACCGCTACGGCATCCAGGTCATCGCTCGCCTCGACCGCCCGCCAACGTGGACGCGCCAGGACAATCGCCTCCCCCAGCGCCCCCCCGACCGCTACGAGGACTACGGCGACTTCGTCTATGCCTTCGTCAACCACTTCAAGGGCCGCATCCGCTACATCCAGGTCTGGAACGAGCCGAACATCTTCCCCGAGTGGGGCGCGCAGCCCGTCGCGCCCGACCAGTACGTAGCGCTGCTCAAGATCGCCTACACGCGGGCCAAAGAGGCCGACCCCAACATCGTTGTGCTGTCCGCGCCACTGGCGATGAACGTCGAGAACTTCCCCGACCGTCGCAACCTCTCCGACCTGACCTTCCTGGAGGAGATGTACAAGGCCGGCGCGAAGGCCTACTTCGACGTCCTGTCGGCCAACGCCTTCGGCATGGACCAGCCGCCGACAGCGGCGGCTGACGCCAACACCCTCAACTTCCAGCGCGTCCTGCTCCAGCGCCGCATCATGGAGGCGTACGGCGACAAGGACAAGGCGGTGTGGTTCAAC
>CAZLBQ010000469.1:0-5002 GCA_964557745.1 uncultured Anaerolineales bacterium | reverse complement strand
ACCTGTGAGTTGTCGCCCAGGGTCATCTTGTACGCCTTCGGCTTGATGGGCGAGCGGACGATGGTCACGTTGCGTCCGATGAGCGAGTCTTCGAGGCGCGCCGGCAGGTCCCGGACCGTGCTGTTCTCCAAGATGATGCAGTGCTCGATCTCGGCGTTCTCGACCACGCAGTGGTGGTAGATCGAGGTGAACGGGCCGACATAGGAGTTGACGATGCGCGTCTCCTCGCCGATGATGGCCGGGCCGCGCACCACCGAGTTGATGATCTCCGCCCCCTTCTCCACCGTCACCTTGCCGGTAATACTCGAGTCGCGGTCGATGTAGCCTTGAATGGTCGGCTCCAACTCATCCAGCACGCGGGCGTTGGCCGCCAGCATATCCACCGTCTTGCCGGTGTCAATCCACCAGCCGCGATGGATGTACGGGTGGACCTGGTAGCCGTTGTCGACCAGCCACTGGATGGCGTCGGTAATCTCGAGTTCGCCGCGCCACGACGGGGCGATGCTGTTGACGGCCTCGAAGACGTGGGAGTCGAACATGTAGATGCCGACGAGCGCCAGGTTACTGGGCGGCACGCGGGGCTTCTCGATGAGGCGGATGATGCGGTCGTCCTCGACAATCGCCACGCCGTACTGCTCCGGCTCGGCCACCGCCGTCAGGACGACCTGGGCGTTCCAGTCGCTGTCGGCGAACTCGCGGATGAGTTGGTTGATGCCGCCCTGGATAACGTTGTCGCCGAGGAACATGACGAAGCGGCTGTCGCCCAGCCAGGGCTGGCTGATCTTGACGGCGTGGGCCAGGCCCAGCGGCGCGTCCTGCTCGATGTACTCGATGTGGACGCCCCAGCGGCGGCCCTTGCCCACCGCTTCCTTGATCTGGGCCGCCGTGTCGCCCACGACGATGCCAATCTCGTCGATGCCTGCCGCCTTGACCGTCTCGATGACGCGAAACAGGACGGGCTTGTTGGCGACCGGCACCAGTTGCTTGGCGCTGGTATACGTGAGCGGGCGCAGGCGCGTGCCCTTGCCGCCGCTCAGGATGAGAGCTTTCATGTCTACTCGCCTTCGCTCCCGTAGTAGCTCATACTACGGTCGGGCTTGACGTCGGTCAGGACCGCCCCCACGAGGTGCGCGTGGACGCGCTCTAACTGCGCCTTAGCCCGCTGGACGTGCTCGCGCTTGGTCTTCTCCGCCTGGACGACCAGGATGACGCCGTCGACCCGCGCCGCCAGGACGGCCGCGTCCGAGACGGCCATGAGCGGCGGGGCGTCGAAGAGGACTATGTCCGCCTCCTCGCGCAGCCGCTGGAGGATGGCCTCGATGCGGCGCGACGCCAGCAACTCGGCTGGGTTGGGCGGCAGCGGCCCGCTGGTCAAGACGCGCAGCCCCGGCGTCGGCCCCGCCTGGAAGGGCGGCTGCGCCATCTGGGCCTCGTCGAGGAGCATGCTGGTCAGGCCGGCCGTGTTGGGCAGGCCAAACAGGGTGTGCAGCGACGGGCGGCGCAGGTCGGCATCGACGACGGCCACGCGGCGCCCTGCCTGGGCCAGAGCGACGCCCAGGTTGGCGAGGGTGGTGGACTTGCCTTCGTCGGACGTGGCGGACGTGACGACCAGGGTGGTGAGAGGGTGGTCCAGGCTGGAGAATTCCAGGCTGGTGCGGAGGGTGCGGTAGGCTTCCGCCGCGGCGCTGCGCGGTTGGGTCAGGGTGACGAGGTCGAGGGGTAAACGATTGTCAGCCACAGGGCTTCCTTATAGGCGACGATGGACGATGGACGGCGGACGACGGTTGGGTCAAGAGATGTGCGTCCATCGTCTATCGTCCATCGTCAGTAGTCCATCGTCATTTGGCGGGCGAGGCGCGCGTACCCGCCGCCTGGCGGGCCGTCGGCGGCGCGCCCCGCTGGCTGCCGCGCGACATAGCGGGCACGCTGGCCAGGACGTTGGCGCCCAGGTAGCGCTCGATGTCATCGGCATCGCGCACCGTCCCAGCCGCCGCGTACTCCAGGGCGAAGACAATGAGCAGGCCGAGCAGCCCGCCCAGCACCACGCCGGCCAGGGTGTTGACTTTCGTTTGCGGCTTGAAGCGCTCGCCGTCGCGGGCGTTGACGGTGATGGAGGCCAGGATGCGGTCGCGCTGGTCCATCTTGTTGTTCTCGACGTCCCGCGCCTCGACAAACGTCTGGGCGAACGCCTGGGCGATCTGCTTGGCGATGATGGGGTCGCTGTCAATGCCACGAATCGTCAGCGTCAGGTTGAGTTCGTCGGGGTCAACCTGGATGCGGCCCTTGAGGGCATCCGGCGGCAGGTCCAGCTTGAGCCGGTCGGCGACGCGGGCGGCGATGTCGTCGTTCTTGCGAATCTGCTCGGCAAAGTTGTTGAGCATGCCCTTGACGCCCTGCCCCGAGCCCCAGTCGGCGGAGCGGGTCGGCAGGACGCTGATGAGCACCTGGGAGCGATACTCAGGCTGGATCAGGAAGCGGCTGACCAGGAAGGCGCTGAGCGCGGCGACGGCGGCCACCAGGACGACAATCCAGCCTCGCCGCGTGAGGATACGGACGTAGTCTCGTAGTTCCATACCAAGCCTCCTTCGGCCTTCTATTCTAGCATAGAACGGACCCTGGGGGAAGTTTGGGAGTCTGAGCCGAAAGCGTGCTATACTCTGGACAGGTGGGACGTAGCGTGTGCCCCGCCCTGTCCTGACACCGGGAGAGACCTATGGACCGTGTTTTCTTTGCCCTGGGCGCGCTGGCCGCCCTCCTCGGCGTCGCCCTGGGCGCGTTTGGCGCGCACGCCCTCAGCGGACGCCTGACGCCTGACCAACTCGGCACGTTCGAGACGGGCGTGCGGTACCAGATGTACCATGCCTTCGCCCTCGTTGTTGTCGCCTGGGCCGCCACGCGCTGGCCCGGCTCCCTCGTCACCGCTGCCGGCTGGCTGTTCGTGGCGGGCATCCTGCTCTTCTCCGTCAGCCTCTACCTCCTGAGTCTGACGGGCATCCGCTGGCTGGGCGCCATTACGCCCCTCGGCGGCGTCGCCTTCATCGTCGGCTGGGCGTGCCTGGCGTGGGCTGCCTGGCGGTAGCGACGCGCGAGGCGCGATTGTGATTCGACGTTCGGCCACCTATAATCATAAAGGATACCGGGCCACTCCCCAGTGGCCCAAGGAGACTGACCTGCGATGATCCAACTGCGCGACAAGGCCAGCGGCGCGCCGCTGGGGACCATCAGCGATGAGCAATTCCAGTTCATGGTGGACCAACTGGAAGAGGAGTCGAGCGCGGACACCGACTACTACATCAACGGCCCGACGCTGGACATGTTCGAGGAGAACGGCGCTGACCCGACGCTGCTGGCAGCGCTGCGCCAGGCGCTCGGCGCGCGGGAGGATATGGAAATCGTGTGGTCCAGGGCGTGAGGGCGTTGGGCGCGGGGCTGACTCAATTTCAACCAGCGGCAGGCCATGACTTTGGCCCGCGCGTGGGGTTCTAACAGGGTGCGGGCAGGTCTATGACCTGCCCGCCGCCGGAGTGCCTGTCTCTGCCGCCTCGGTCCTTCGACTGTCACTGTAAGAAGGCCATGTCGCCGATGACACGCGCCGGAGCAAGAACCCTCAGACCGTCATGCCAAGCGGAGCGAGGCATGACCCTGTAGCGGGTTATGCGCCGCGGCCCGTCTTCTCTTGTAATTCGTCGATCTTCTTCGACGCTTCCGCCTTGGTGAGATTGTCGTCGACCTCTTCACCGGCCTCGTCAGCCAGGGTGTTGAGATAGGAGCGCTGCGCGCCGGTCATCGGCTCGTCGCCCGTCTTCCACTCGTCGGGGTCCTTGATCGTGTTGTCGCCGCGCAGGTCGTCGCGCGCCTGAGTCTTGTCAGCCATAATGGTTGCCTCTCCTTCTAGTTGGTAGACTACCTTACGACTAGCAGGATGTGTGCCACAACAAAACATTTGTTCTGTTTTGCCCCGGCCCCCCGATGGGCCGAGACAAAAGTGAAGGAGACACTATGTCGGACAGGCGTCGGGTCACGCTGGCCTATGGCGACGGTATTGGCCCGGAGATTATGCGGGCGACGCTGCGTGTCCTGGCAGCGGATGACGTCCCCCTCGACTATGACACCGTCGAGGTCGGGGAAGCGGTCTATCGGCGCGGCATCTCGTCGGGCATCCCCTCTGAGGCGTGGGACGTCATCCGCCGCAACAAGGTGCTGCTCAAAGGCCCGATTACGACCCCCCAGGGCGGCGGCTACAAGAGCCTCAACGTCACCTTGCGCAAGGCCCTCAACCTGTTCGCCAACGTCCGCCAGTGCAAGTCCTACAGTCCCTACGTCGCCTCGTCGCGCCCCGGCATGAACGTCGTCATCATCCGCGAGAACGAGGAAGACCTGTACGCCGGCATCGAGCACCGCCAGACCCGCGAAGTCGTCCAGACCCTCAAGCTGGTCAGCCGCCCCGGCTGCGAAACGATTGTCCGCTACGCCTTCGAGTACGCCCGCGCCTACGGCCGCCGCAAAGTCACCTGCATGACCAAAGACAACATCATGAAGTTGACCGACGGCCTGTTCCACCAGGTGTTTGACGAGATCGCCGCCGAGTACCCCGACCTCCAGTCCGAGCACCAGATTATCGACATTGGCGCAGCGCGCGTCGCCGCCCAGCCGGAGCGCCTGGACGTGGTCGTGACTCTCAACCTGTACGGCGACATCCTGTCCGACATCGCCGCCCAGGTGGCCGGGTCCATTGGGCTGGCCGGCTCGGCTAACATTGGGCGGGAGGCGGCGCTGTTCGAGGCCATTCACGGCTCCGCGCCCGACATCGCGGGTACCGGCGTCGCCAACCCATCGGGCCTGCTCGTCGCGGCGACGCAGATGCTCGTCCACATCGGCCTGCCGCAGCACGCGGCGCGCATCAAGAACGCCTGGCTGTGTACCCTGGAAGACGGCATCCACACGGCGGACATCTACCGCGTCGGCCTCAGCCAGCGCTCCGTGGGCACCGAGGCCTTCGCCG
>CAZLBQ010000468.1:0-5009 GCA_964557745.1 uncultured Anaerolineales bacterium | reverse complement strand
GCGTGAGGGCGGCGCATGGGCGTGCCGCGTCGACGCGCGCCTGCTTCCCCTGGGCGTTCACTCGGCCCAGGGGAAGCGCAAATTATAAGGAGTACAACAATGCCCGACAAGCCGATTTTCACCGACGTGTTGCAGGTGGCCGTGGTCGTCAAGAACCTGGACGAGGCCATGAAGAACTACTGGGAGATGTATGGCATCGGGCCATGGACCGTCTACGAGTTCAACCCCACCACCGTCAGCAACATGATCATCCGTGACCAGCGCGAGGACTATGCGATGCGCCTGGGCCTGTGTGACGTCGGCAAGGTGCAATGGGAGTTGATCGAGCCGCTCGACGACAAGAGCATCTATGCCGACTTCCTCAAGCAGCATGGCGAGGGCCTGCACCACGTAGCGCTGGGCGTCGAGAACTACGACCAGGCGATGGCCTACTTCCGAGGCAAGGGCATCGGCGTGGTCCAGGGTGGGACGTGGCATGACTTCACCTACACCTACCTGGACACGCAGGACACCTTCGCGACCATCGCCGAGATCTACAATCCGCCGCCGGACTTTGTCTGGCCGCCCGCCGACGCGACCTATCCGCCCCTGGAGGCCGACCTTCACCCGACTCTCGAAGGCGAGCTTGAACTCGCGGTCGGTGCGCTGACGTAATCCGCCGTCACCCCACCAGGGCGGGTGGACCATGCCGCCGCTGTGGTCCACCCGCCCCCCACTTGAAAGACCTCTCTTATGTCCAGTGTGGGCATTATCGCCAATCCTGCTTCGGGGAAAGACATTCGGCGGTTGGTGGCGCGTAGCTCGGTGTTCGACAACAACGAGAAGGTCGCCATCCTGCGCCGCTTGCTGATTGGGCTGGATGCGGTCGGCGTCGACGCCACCTACATCATGCCGGATTACTATGGCTTAGGGGAACGCGCCGCCGACGGACTGCCCCTCCACATGGCCGTCTCCCTCCTGCCGATGGCCGTCCAGGCCGACGAGCGCGACACGACTGAGGCCGCCAGGCTCCTGGTGGACCTCGGGGTCGGCTGTCTCGTGACCCTCGGCGGCGACGGCACGAACCGCGCCGCCGCCAAGACCTGCGGCGCTCTCCCCCTCCTGCCCATCTCGACGGGCACAAACAACGTCGTGCCGGCTATGGTCGAGGGGACCGTGGTGGGGCTGGCGGCGGGTGTGCTGGCGACCGGCGTCGTGGACGCGTCGGCGGTCAGCCAGCGCTCGAAGCGCCTCGAAGTGTCCGTCGACCACGAATTCCTGGATATCGCCCTGGTCGATGTGGCCGTGTCGGGCGACCTGTTCGTGGCGACCCGCGCGGTGTGGGACCCCTCCCGAATCAAAGAGATCGTCCTGAGTCGGGCCGAGCCAGGGGCCATTGGGCTATCGTCCATTGGCAGCGCCGTGCAACCGGTGGCGCTGTACGATGATGTTGGCTTGCACCTGGTCGTTGGCGCGGGTGACGGCGCGGTCCTGGCGCCGGTGGCGCCCGGCCTCGTCGTGCCCATCCCCCTGCGTGAGACGCGCGTGATCGCCCTCGACACGGAGGTGGCCTTGACGCCCTGTGTGGGCACGCTCGCCCTCGACGGGGAACGCTGCCTGGAGCTGTATCCCGAGCAGCGCGTCGTCGTGCGCCTGACCCGGAACGGACCGCGAATTGTGGATATGCGGGCGTGTCTCGCCGAGGCGGCCCGCCACGGTGTGTTTCAGATGCCGATGCCGGCGGAGGTATGACATGGCGACCGAGATCAATATTCCTAAACTGGGCATGGCGATGCGCGAGGCGACCGTGGTCAAGTGGTTGAAGGGCGATGGCGAGGCCGTCACGCAGGGCGAGCCGATTGTCGAAATCGAATCAGAGAAGATCAATTTCCAGGTCGAGGCCGCGGTGTCCGGCGTCCTGCATCATGTCGCGCACGAGCACGACGTCGGCCCGGTCGGCGCCCCCCTCGGCGTGATCGCCGCGCCCGGAGAGACCGTCACGGGTAACGGCCGGCCCACGCCAGCCACCGTGGCTCCCACCGCGCCGCCCAGCCAGGCCCCCGCTGCGCCGCCTGCCCCGCCTCCCCTGGCCGGCCCCGCCCGCGCGGGCGCCATCGTCGCCTCCCCGGCCGCCCGCCGCCTGGCGCGAGAACAGGGCGTTGACCTCCAGCAGGTCACAGGGACCGGGCCAGGTGGGCGAATCGTCGAGAACGATATCTGGTCGTTCGTGGCAGCCCACAAGCAGCCCCGTATCTCACCCGTCGCCAAGAAGGTGGCCGAGAGCGCCGGCGTCGATGTCGCCGCCGTCGCCGGCAGCGGGCCTCACGGCCGCATCGTCCGCGAGGACGTCGAGCGGGCCATTCGCCTCCGCGAACCCGCTCCCAGCGCGGCCCCGGCCATGGCGCAGCCGTCGCCCAGTGTGCCGTTCACCGGCATGCGGAGCACGATTGCCCGCCGCATGCTGGCCAGTCTCCAGACGACGGCCCAGGTCACCCTGTTCACCGAGTGCGATGTGACCGAATTGGTTCGCCTGCGCGAGCATCTCCGCCGCGAGTTTGAGCTGACCTACACCGACCTGATTATTCAAGCGGTTGCCCGTGCGCTGGAGAAGCACCCCCGCCTGAACGCGTCCCTGGAGGGCGATCAGATGGTGCTGCATAGCGACATCCACATTGGCATGGCGGTTGCCCTCGACGAGGGCTTGATCGTGCCGGTCGTCCGCGATGCCAACCGCAAGCCACTCCGCGCCATAGCGCGCGAGACCAAGGAACTCGCGGAACGGGCGCGCAGCGGTAGCCTCGGCCTCGATGAGGTGAGCGGGGCGACGTTCTCCGTGAGCAACCTGGGCCGCTTCGGCATCGACGGCTTCACGCCCATCGTCAACCCGCCGGAGGTGGCGATCCTGGGCGTGGGCCGCATCCTGGAGAAACCCGCCGCCTACCACGGCGCTGTGGCCTTGCGGCAGATGATGACGCTTAGCCTGACCCATGACCATCGGCTGGTCGATGGCGCTCCGGCTGCCGCATTTCTCCATACTGTGGCCGAAATCCTGGCCATGCCTTATCTCCTCTGCGCCCCCTGACCATTGGGTCGGGAGCGCGCCGTCCCTCGGCATGAGCGCTTCGGTTCAGGCAACGGCGAGTAGGCTACCTGTGCCTACTCGCCGTTGCTGTCAGTGACCTTCTCCCTCGCTTTCATGTGATCCCGCTTTCGCGAGATGTGGTAGATAGAGATGGCTTTGGGGCAGCGTGTCCGTGGGTGTCGGTGTCGTCGTCGGTAGCAGCGTCGGTGTCCCACTCGGCGTCGCGGTGGCCGTCCCGGTCATGGGCGGCGGCGGCGTGGGCGTCAACGTACGTGACCCGGTCGCCGTCGGCGTCGGAGAGCTTGCGCCCGTGGCGGTGGCCGTCCAGGTCGGGGATGGGGAGACCGTGAGTGTTGCCGAGAGCGTCGGCGTGGACGTCTGAGTGGGAGATGGCGTCAGGGTGGGCGTCAACGTTGGCGCTGTGGTAGCGCTCGGCGTAGGCGAGGCCGTGCGCGTCATGGTGGCGGTCGGTACGGCCGTCCGCGTGGGTGTGGACGATGCCGTGGCCGAGGGCGACGGGGATGCGGTCAGCGTCGGCGTCGCACCTGGCTCAAGCGGTACCCAGAAGCCCGAGTTGACCCGGAAGGTCGCCCCGGTCGAGGCGCTGACCACGGGCTGCCCAATGGTGCCATAGACCGCGTAGGCCAAGCCGATGGAGCGGCCGCCCCCCCCGCCGATGACATGCCACGCCACGGCCATGTCGTTGCTAGACGCCGCCACGATGCTGCTCAGGATCACGCCCCAGAGCACGACTAGCGGCGCCACAGTAAAGCGTCGGTGTTGCATGGCCCGCCTCCTACTGCCTCAGGAGCAACACCCAGATCGTGCTGTCTCCCTCGGCGAGCGCCTCCAGGGCGATACCCCTCACCAGCGGGGGGGCGGCGCCTGGTTGGAACCTCTCGGCCTGCGCGCGGCCACTCCCCAGGCCGACCACGTCACCCGCCGCGATGGACCCCGCGGCTGCCGTCACCCTGACCCGCGCCAGGCCCTCGTACACCACAATCAGGTTGTCAGCCGGCTGGACCGACTGCGTTGTCAGGGTCGCCGCCGCTGCGCGGCCGTCTGCTTCATCCCCAACGACGGTGACATAGCGGCCCACGGCGACACCGAACGCTTGGGCGCCGGCAGCCTCATCGGCCCGCCGCACGAGAACAACTGCGTCGACCGGCGCGGCGTTCGGCGCAGCCATCCCAGCAACAGCCACGACGTCACCTGGCGCGATAGCCTGGGCGCCGCCGTTCCGCGCGACGAGGGCCAGCTTGCAGCCGACGCAGTGACCGCCCACATACAGGTTGTCCGGGGTGTACAGACCGTAGCCCCCGCGCGTGCTATGGCCGTAGACTCCGGTGAGTCCATCACCGCGCACGCCCGTGCCCAGCGAACTCGTGCCCTTGACGCCCATCTCGCCGTCGCCCACGACGCCAGTACCAAACCCACTATGGCCGTAGACGCCGACGCCACTGTAGTTGTCGGCGAACCCGGCGACGCCCCGGCCGGCCATGGCGCTGGCTGCGCTCGTCGTGCCGGTTGTCACGCCGGTTGCGTCGACACCGACCTGCCCGCTGGCGCGCAGACCCGCGCCGCTGCCGCTGGTCGCCTGGACGCCCGTGCCAGAGCTGCTGCTGCCGTAAACGCCGATGCCGGTCGGGCCGACGCCCTTCACACCGGAGCCGCCAGAGGGGCTGTTGCCCAGCACACCAATCATGCCGTCGCCTTCGACGCCGACCAGCGTCGGCGGACCGGCCATGTTGTTGCCGACGGGGGGCAGGAAACCCGTGCCGCGGACACCGGTGATGCCGGCGCCCGTGACGCCGACGCCGTCGGCTCCATACCCATAGCCTGCGATGCCTGGCGCACGACCGTCATTGCCGCCGCTGAACGCCGCCCGCGTGTCGCTGTCGGTCCAGACCATCGCGCCGGGCCGCACGCTCAGGGCATAGGGGACGGG
>CAZLBQ010000467.1:0-5012 GCA_964557745.1 uncultured Anaerolineales bacterium | reverse complement strand
GGTTGACCGTCTCGCGGGCCTGGAAGTAGACGTCGGGGTTCTGGGCCGTGCCGCGGATGAACGGGCGCTCCGGCGACATCCCGCGCCGCCGATGGGCGAAGATCATATCCTCGTTGATCAGTTGGCGAATGTCCTTCTCGTCGACCGGGATGATCTTGTTGACCTCCGACGAGGTGCGGAAGCCATCGAGGAAGTGCACAAACGGGACACGGGCTTCGAGCGTCGCCGCGTGGGCAATGAGCGCCATGTCCTGGGCTTCCTGGACGTTGTGCGACGACAGCAGGCCAAAGCCCGTCTGCCGTACGGCCATCACGTCGGAGTGGTCGCCGAAGATCGACAGACCCTGAGCCGCAATGGCGCGGGCGGCGACGTGGAAAACGGTACTGGTCAGTTCGCCCGCGATCTTGTACATGTTGGGAATCATCAAGAGCAAGCCCTGCGACGCCGTGAAGGTCGTCGAGAGCGCCCCTGTTGTGAGTGCGCCGTGGACCGCGCCCGCCGCGCCACCCTCGGACTGCATCTCAATCACTGTCGGGACGGTGCCCCACAGGTTCTTGCGCCCGGTCGCCATCCAGGCGTCGGACATCTCGCCCATGCTCGTGGACGGCGTAATAGGATAGATCGCGATGACTTCGCTCAGCTGATACGCCACATTGGCGGCGGCCTCGTTACCCTCGATGGTCACGTGGGCCTTCGTTGGCTTCGGCGCCGTCGTTTCAGCCGGAGCCTCCAGAGTCGCAGTTGGTTGGGACATGAGAACCTCCAATCGCATTTGCCTTGTGACAGTATACGCGCCTGTTTCCGCTGTGTCGTAAAGAGGGGGCTACGTTAGGTGGAGACGCGGCTACGGGCCGGGCGAGCGAGCTCAGCCTGACCAGGCGAGTTCTTGACTAGGGGGTTCAATTAGCCTAAAATATCGGGCAAGCAGGCGGCCGATTGGAGAGCCTGTGTTGACGAAGGGAGTGGACCTATGCGCTTGTTTGTGGCGTTGCCAATGGCGCTCTACCTGGGCGCAGCGACTACTCTGATCATGGGGCCGGGTGGCGCAGCCGTAGGCCTGTGTATTGTCGGCCTCGCGCTCATGTAGTGCGCCTTAGTTTGTCTCAACGTGCGATGGTGCTGCGGACCGCGTCCCCTGATGTGCGCAGTGAGCGTCCCCCGCTAGAGTGCTTCGCCCTGAATATGCGATAGGTTAGGATAGAGGCTATGGATGCCTGATAAAACGCCCGGCTCGCTGAGGAGTCGGGCGTTTGGACGTGTTCGAGGCCGCAGCGCGTGGCTTAAGCAGGCGCGACCATCATCCTGGCATCCTGAATGACGACACCATGGGGCTGGACGACCACGGGCTTGAGTTCCAGTTCTACCACTTCCGGCAACTCCTCTACCAGCCGTGACACCCGCAACAGCGTCTCCTCCAGCGCCGCGACATCCAGATCGACCAACCACTGGCCGCCGGGGAAGCTCCGCACCATATGCGCCGCGTCGGCATCGGTCAGGGGCGTCAGGGCCACCCACTCGTGGCCCAGTTGCTCGGCGGGCGTGCCTGCCACGGCCAGGCCCAGGACCGGCCCGAACGAGCGGTCGTGAATGACGCGGATGCGCAAGGCAACGTCTGTGCCGGGCCGGTGAACCATCCCCTCCGCCCCATCAGGCTTGACCGCGTCCGCCTCGCGCTTCGCCCGTCCCCCCAGGGGCAGGCCAAATGCGGCCAGGACCTCCCGCGTCACCCGCTCGGATAGTGGCTTGGCGCCGTTGCGCTTGGCTGCGGTGCGAATCCGCTCCCGCGCCTCCGCTGGCTGGACGTCGGGGTAGTCGGGGATGACACCCGAAGGCGCGGCGCGCCACTCGGCGTAGCGCGCCATCTTCGATAGCACCCGCCCTGGCGTCTCGGGCGAGACATAGATGGGCAATGGGCTGGCCCCGTCGGCCGGCGTCGTCAGCGCGCCCATCTGGCACACCAGGACAGGCTTGGTTGCCCCCGCCTCCGCCGCCGCGTCGGCGATGGCGCGCCTGACCTGGGCGTCGTCGGCAACTCCCACCGCGATGTAGACGGCGATGACGGCGTCCACGCTGTCGTCGCTCAACACCCCGGCGACGGCCGTGCGGTACTCCTCCGGCCCGCCCCACGCGGTCACGTCTACGACCCGCACTGTGTCCAGGCCCCCGGCTCGACAGGCATCCTCGCACAGCCGTCCCGCCCCGCTGGCGTTGGTCACGATCACGACGCGCCGTCCACGCGGCAGCGGCTGGCTCGACAGCGCCGCCGCCAGGTCGAACATCTCTTCCAGCGTATCGGCGCGCACCACACCGGCCTGCTGGAACAGGGCATCCACGGCGGGGTCACTGAGGTTATCGACACTTCTGACAGCACTTCCTGGCGCCTGCCGCGTCGCTTTTGCTTTCCCGTTGGTGGGCACGGCTGGCGTGAGTGGCGCCCCGCGCCCACTCTTGATGACGACGATGGGCTTGACTCGGCTGACGCGCCGCGCCAGGCGGGCAAAGCGCCGCGGATTGCCAAACGACTCCAGGTACATCAAGAGCGCGGTCGTCGTGGCATCCTCTTCCCAGTATTGGAGCAAGTCGTTGCTCGACACGTCGGCCTTGTTGCCGAGGCTGACGAACGCCGAGATGCCCAGGCCGCGCTGTTGGGCCAGCGCCAGGATACCGACACCCACCGACCCACTCTGCGACACCAGGGCGAGCCGCCCGGCCGGCGCGATCGCCGTCGAGAAGGAGGCGTTCATGCTCACCGCCGGGTCAGTATTGATGATGCCCAGGCTGCCCGGCCCGATGAGCCGCATGCCGTGGCCGCGCACCCGGTCGACAAGTTCTTGCTGGAGCGCTGCCCCAGCCGGCCCACTCTCTGCGTAGCCCGCTGCCGCCACGACGATGGCCCGCACCCCGCGGTCCGCACACGCGTCCACTGTGTCCAGGACGCCCTCCTTGGGGACCGCGATGACGGCCAGGTCTGGCGTCTCGGGTAAGGCCGCCAGCGACGGGTAGGTGCGGATGCTGTGGACGACGGTGGTGTTGGGATTGACGGGGTAAATGGTACCCTGGTAGTTGTTCATTACCAGCGCATCGACGAGAGCGTAGCCGATGGACTTCTGGTCCCGCGATGCCCCGACGACGGCGATGGCTTTGGGCTGGAAGAAGGGGCGCAGCGAGGCAATCGTCGCGACGCGGTCGCGCATCTCGGAGCGTTCGACACTCTTGGGGTTCGGCAGCACCGGGAAGTGGATTTCAATGTCGCTGCCGTCCCAGCGCGACTTGGTCTCGAAGCCGGAGTGGCGGAACGTCTCGATCATAGCCCGATTATCGGCGTGCGTGACGGCCCAGAAGCTCGTGATGCCGTGCTGGGCGGCGATGACCGCCAGCCGCTCGAGCATGATAGACGCCAGGCCTTTGCCCTGGAACTTGTCGTCGACGGCAAAGGCGACTTCCGCCGACTTGCCGTCGGGCGAATTGTAGTTGGCCGACGCGATGATGGTCGGCTCGTCGTCGAAGACGCGCACCGCCACCAGGGTCAGCTGGCGCGAGGGGTCCGAGGAGTCGCACATCTCCGCCAGCAGGGCATCGCTGGGCGGGCTAGGGGAGAAGAAGCGCTGGATACGCGACTCCAGCGACAGGCCGGCGAAGAACAGCCGTAGCGGGACAATGTCATCCGGCGCGGCGCGGCGAATCGTGGCCGTGGTGCCATCGCGGAGAATGATGCGCCCCGCGTCGGGGCCTTCCTGAAAAATAGGGGGGAGGTATAATGGACGAACGGCTGGCATAATGACTCCTGGGCACACAACGGAACCCATTGAAACAGGCAAACGGCTATATGGATAGGATACTCCGAAATGGCCGGGAACAGAAATGGGGGGCGAAATAGACGGAGCCGACACTCTCCGCGCCCCCAGGGCGTCGATGGTGTCGACTCCGAACACGCTCTTGCCATGAGAGGCCCGCGCGGTCTACCGCGAACCCTGTTCTCTTGCCCAGCCTACCCCGCCGTTCTAACCACCTCCACCGAGCAGTGCGCGCGGGCCGCGACGGCCGTCGAGACGCTGCCCATGACCAGGTAGCCGAGCCGCGTCATGCCGCTGGCGCCGACAAAGATGCAGTCGGCGTTCCAGGCGTCGGCTTCCTCCAACAGGACATGCTTGGGGTCGCCCTCGCCGATCATGGGCGTGACGGCCAGGCCCGCCCGCGTCAGGACGTCGACGGCCCCCTGGAGCGTTTCGTCCACCCAGGCGTGGGCTTCCATCTCGCTCTCTTCGACCCAGCGCTCGGCGGGTGGCGTAAAGGCGTTCTCGGCCACCGCGATCCGCTCATCCACCACGGCCAGCACCCGTGCCTCGGTCCCGGTCGGCCAGACGCGGCGCCCGACCGCCTGGACGGCCGCAGCGGAGCCTGGCGAGCCGTCCACGGCGACGAGCAGGCGCGGCGGCCCCGCGCGCCGCTCGCGGCGGCGCGCAATCCGAATCGTGTGGTGCAGTTCGGTCAGAACTTTCTGTGACACGCTGCCCAGGACCATGCGCGTCAGAGTGGATTTGCCGTGGGCGCCCATGATGACCAGGTCGGGCTGCCACGTTTCAGCCTTCTTGATAATGGCCCACGCCGGCGAGTCGGCGACGGCTTCACTCGTCACCGCCCAGCCCGGAAACTGAGCCTGGACACGGGCGGCGGCAGTCTCGGCCAGACGGCGCGCCTCGGCCACCGCCTGGGCAGCCTGGGCGCGGGCCATCTTGACCGCTGCCGGCAGATTGGCGTCGTGGGGCGCGCTGGCCTCTGAACTCGACGGCGGCCAGACATCGGCGACAGACAGCACAACCGCCTCAACATCTGGCGGCAGACCGGCGCGACTCAGATCGGCCAGACCGTCGTCCGCGCACGGCGAGCCGTCGTATGCGATCAGTACTTTCATCCTGTCACTCATGTCTTCCCTTCCTTCGCCAGCCAAACCTTTTCTCCTGGCCTCTATTGGGACCTAGATTTCGGGCTTGTGTCGTGAAAGGACAGCCACG
>CAZLBQ010000466.1:0-5013 GCA_964557745.1 uncultured Anaerolineales bacterium | reverse complement strand
ACCCGCGATACCAACCGTGTCATCTTTAGCCTCGGCAGCGCCTCGTTCACCACGTTTAGCCCCGATGGCGCATCCGCCGCCCTTCGCCAGGACGACAACGTTCTGCTCTACAGCACCCGCACCACCAATCGTGTCATCTTCAGTTTGGGCAGCGCCGAGTTCACAACCTACAGCTTCGACTTTGGCCTCGGTGATCGACCGGCGGGTATAGCACAGCTTTTCCTGCCCGTCATCGCCCGCAACGTGCTGCCGCCCGCGCCGCGCCCCGGTGGGCTGGAGGGCCTCGTGGTCAATGCCGTCAACGCCCAACCGCTGGCGGGTGTCACCGTCCACGTCCTCGATACGGATCTGACGAACACCACTGCCGCGGACGGCACGTATCGCTTTGCCGCCGTACCCGCTGGTCCTCAGCGCGTCTCGGCGGCACTCAGCGGCTATGTCACGTCTACCCAGTCCGTCACGATTGAGAGCGGCAGCGCCAACACGCTCAACTTCGCCCTGTCGCCGGTGCTGGCCGAGGGCGAGATGCGGATTGTGCTGGAGTGGGGGGCGCAGCCAATTGACCTCGACTCGCACCTGTGGCTCCCGCCGGCGCAGCCGTTCCACATCTTCTATATGAACCAAGGCTCTGTCGCCGCCTTCCCCTTCGCCGCGCTCGACGTCGATGACGTTACCAGCTTTGGGCCAGAGACCATCACACTGAAGCAGCGCGTGCCGGGCCGCTACCTGTACGCCGTTTACAACTACCGCAACGACGCTCCCATGAGCGTCTCCAATGCGCGTGTCACGGTCTATCGCGGCGCGAGCCAGGTGGCGCAGTACCCGTTCCCGGGCGGCAGCGGTCGCTGGTGGACCGTGTTCGCCCTCGACGGCGTGTCGGGCCAGATCACGCCGCTCAACACCGTCAACGACACCTGTCCCGGCTACGCGTGCGAGGGCCAGAACCCGAAGGCTGACGGCCAGTGAGGTAACACCGCCTTGCCTCAAACGAGCGACGGCGTGAGCGCTACATCAGAAGCGCTCACGCCGTCACTGTCAATGTATCACGTCCCGCTACCGAATCTCTGCTACCGACTCCAAGATGTGTGTGGGGCGATAGGGGAAGCGGTCGACCATGTCGCGCGTCGTCACACCGGTCAGGACAAGCACTGTCTCCAGCCCGCTCTCAATGCCAATCAAGATGTCGGTGTCCATGCGGTCGCCCACCATGATCGCGTTGCTGGAATGCTCGTCCAGCCGCCGCAGCGCGGTACGGATCATAAGCGGGTTGGGCTTGCCGATAAAGTAGGCCGCGATGCCAGTGGCGCTCTGGATGAGCGCCGCCACGGCGCCCGTCGCGGGCACGAGGCCCTCCTCCGTCGGCCCTGACACATCGGGGTTGGTGGCGATGAAGCGCGCGCCCGCCGCGATCAGACGAATGGCGCGCGCGATACGGTCGAAGCTGTAGTCGTTGGTTTCACCCAGCACGACGTAGTCCGGCGCAGTGTCGGTGAAAGAGTAGCCAATATCCTCGAGCGCCTCGTGCAGCCCTTCCTCGCCAATGACGAAGGCCGAGCCACGCGGACACTGGGTATCGAGAAACTGCGCCGTCGCCAGCGCCGAGGTATGGATGCGGTCGACCGGGATGTCGAGGCCGTTGCGCTGCAGGCGATACTGGAGAATGGCCGGGGGATAGAGCGAGTTGTTGGTCAAAACCATGAACTTGCGCCCCTGGGCAACCAGCCGCTCGATGAACTCCTTGGCGCCGGGAATCGGCGTCCGCCCGCGCACCAGGACGCCGTCCATATCCGTCAGGATACTCTTACCTGATTCCATAACTCGCTCCAATTGAGGGAGGCGTTACCCATATCAGAGGCGCTACAACTTGGGCCGGTAGCGCAGCAACCGCAGGCCGTTGAGCACGACGATGACGGTGCTGCCCTCGTGGCCGACCACACCGAGCGGCAGCGGCAGGTTGATGACAAAGGTCGAGATAATCAGGACCACGATGACACCCAGCGCGAAGGTCAGGTTCTGCTTGACGACGCGCGTCGCCTGCCGCCCCAGGGCGATGGCGTAGGGCAGCTTGGACAGGTCGTCGGACATGAGGACAACGTCCGCCGTCTCCAGCGCCACGTCCGTGCCCGCCGCGCCCATCGCCACGCCGACCGTCGCCGCCGCCAGGGCGGGCGCGTCGTTGACGCCGTCGCCGACCAGGGCGACGTGGCCGTGCTGCTGCGACAGGTTCTTGACGAGGTGCACCTTGTCGGCGGGCAGCAGGTCGGCGTGGACTTCGTCCACCCCGGCCTCGTGGGCGATAGCCGCTGCGGCGCGGTGGTTGTCACCGGTCAGCATGACAACCTTCTCGACCCCCAGCTTCTTGAGCGCCGCGATGCTGTCCGCTGAGGTCGTGCGGATGGTATCGGCGACGCCAATCAAGCCCAGCGGCTCCCGCGTGCCGACAATCATGGCCGTCTTGCCCTGGCTCTCGATGGCAGTGATCTGGTGGTAGATGCTGTCGTCCAGGAGCGCCCCCTGCGAGAGAGCGAGGGCCGGCTTGCCGACCCACACCCGCTGGCCGTTGACGACGCCGTGGATGCCCTGCCCGGCGATGGACTGCCCCTCGCTTGCGATAGGCAGTGTCAGGCCTCGCGCGGCCGCCTCATTGACCACCGCCGTCGCAATGGGATGCTCCGACAGGCTCTCGACCGCCGCCGCGACAGCCAGCATGTCGTTGGCGGCCAGACCGTTCAGGGGCACGACGTCGGTCACGCGAGGCCGCCCATGGGTGAGCGTCCCCGTCTTGTCGAACGCGACGACGCGGATGCCCGCCGTGTTCTCCAGGTGTGCGCCGCCCTTGAACAGAATACCGGCCCGCGCGCCGTTGGCGATAGCCGACAGGATGGAAGCCGGCGTCGAGATGACCAGGGCGCAGGGCGACGCGACGACGAGTAGCGTCATGGCGCGGTAGAAGCTCTGAGCGAAGGGCTGGCCCAGCAGCGGTGGAATAACGATGAGCAAGGCGGTGATGCCGACCACGCCCCAGGCGTACTTCTGCTCGAACGTCTCAATGAAGCGTTGGGTCGGCGACTTCTCACTGCGCGCCTCTTCGACCAACTGGACGATCTTAGCCAGCGTCGTGTCCTTAGCGAGCTTGGTCACGCGCACGTCGAGCGCGCCCGCTCCGTTGAGCGTACCCGCGAAGACCGTGTCGCCGACGCCCTTGTCGACGGGAATCGACTCGCCGGTGATGGCGGCCTGGTCCAGCGCCGACTGGCCGCTGATGATCTCGCCATCGGCGGGCACCTTCTCGCCCGGCCGCACCAACACCTGGTCGCCCACCGCCAGGTCCTCGACGGCGACGATTTCCTCCTGGCGCGCCCCGTCTACCAGCCGCACCCGCGTGGCCTGACGCGGTGATAGGTCCATCAGAGCGCGGATGGCGTGGCGGGTGCGCTCCATAGCGTAGTGCTCGAGCGTGGTGCCTAGCGAGAACAGGAACAGCAGAACGGCGCCTTCCTCCCAATGGCCGATAAACGCGGCGCCGAGGGCCGCCGCGATCATGAGGAAGTCGACGTCCAACGACAGCGACAGCAGCGCCTTGAGACCGGCTTGCGCGGCGAACCAGCCGCCCGCCACGTAGGACAGGACGAACAGGCCCACTTCAACCTCGCGTGACGCGCCCAGCCAGTGGGCGGCCAGCCCCGCGACCAGGAAGACCAGGGAGAAGACGGTCATCACGGCCAGACCGTGGCGGTCCCAGAACGATTCGTGCTCCTCGCTGGGCACGCGGTAGCCCATGTCGGCCACCTTGCGCTCGATCTGGGCCGTCGTCACGGCGGGCGCCTCGTACTCGACGCCGAGCCGACCCGCTGCCGGGTTGACCGAGGCGCGTACGACGCCGGGCAGCGTGGTCAGGCCCCGCTCCAGCCGCAAGGCGCACTGGTCGCAGCGCAGCCCGCCGACCTGGAGCGAGCATGTCTCGAACTGGCGGCCTAGCTTGATGCCCAGGTCGGACGCGACGGCCTCGACCTCGCCCATAGAGGCGCGCTGCGGGTCGTAGTGCAGCGTCAGCACCGAGCGCGACGGGTCGAACTCGGCGCCGGTGATGCCGTTATTGGCGTTCAAGGCGTCTAGCAGCAAATCGGCGCAGTGACCATCCGCTTCGGGCATGGTCACGGGAATATCAATCTTACGCGGTTTCACACCTACTCTCCTCAAGGGGAACCCCACAAGGAACACATCGAAAAGACAGCGCGACTTCGCCCCGTCGTTCCTATTATAACGCACCAACCGACTCGCCGTGGTGAACGTTAGGTGGATGGTTCTCCACCAACGCTTGCCTGAGTGTGATTCAGGCCGCAGAGGACAACTGTCGCCGCAGCATATCGCTGACTAGATCGTTACTTCGTAGAGTTCCACCCCTCCCCTCCTTGGCGGCATGCGGCGCACACGCCGAAGTACTCGATATGCCCGCCCTGGATCGTGAACCCGGCCTGGGCGGCCACGTCCACTACCCACGCCATGGGCGCGCGGTCGTCACCCACCAGGTCCATATCCACGACGCGCCCGCATTTGCGACACACGAGGTTGACGTGGGGCTGGAGGTTCGGCTCGTAGCGCGTCCCGCTCGCCCCCAAGCCTGTCTGCACCACCTCGCCCATGCTCGTGAGCAAATCAAGCGTCTTGTACACCGTCGCCAGGCCCAGCATGGGGTAGCGGGCGCGCACCTCATCGTAAATCTCGTAAGCCGTCGGGTGGGCGTGGCTGGCCGCCAGCGCCTCGATAATCGCCAGGCGTTGCGGCGTCAGCTTGTGCCCGTCGGCCCGCAGCCGCGTGACCAGTTCATCAACATTCTTCTCTCCAGTCACCAGTTAAGAATATTTTTTAATCAATAAGCATTCTCTATTCTACGCGACAGGCGTGATTTGGCATCCGCAAAAATGGCGCAACCGAATAGCCCTTCGACGCGTTGATTCTGCGAGGCCCGCTTTTCCACCGTTTGATGATCCCCAACGCCGGTGCGCCAGACCG